>CBDURX010000117.1:0-6339 GCA_965369485.1 uncultured bacterium
CATGAACCCGACCAGCAGCCACTTTTCCCAGTCGGTCAGGAAGGCGTAATGACTGGCCGGCCCCACGTCGCCCAGACCGGGACCTATGTTGCCCAGCGTCGCTGCCGTGGCGCCGACGGCGGTGACCAGATCACGGCCACCGAGGGTCAGGATCAATACGCCACTGACGTACACGAGCATGAAAAGCAGGAAAAAGCCCAGCACGTTGGTGGCCAGAGAGGGCGTGACCGAACGTTCATTGAACCACAAGGTATAGACGGCCTGCGGATGTAGCAGCTTTTTCAACTCCGACTTGGCCTGCCGGAGCAGGATCAACACCCGCATGACCTTGATGCCGCCGCCGGTGGAGCCGGCGCAGCCGCCGATCGCCATCAACAGCAACAGGACGGCGTGGGTCACCGGCGGCCACAGGAGGTAATCCGCCGTGACGAACCCGGTGGTCGTGCAGATCGCCACGACCTGGAAGACACTCCGGCGAATAGCCTCGCCGACGGCCCCATAGTATCCGCTCCCGAGCAAGACCGCGAGGATCAGGAGAATAGCCCCCGCCAGAATCCGCAAGTAGAAGCGGAATTCCTCGTCGCGCCAGTAAGCCTTCCAACCCTTTCGCATTGCCAGGTAGTGGAGGCTGAAGTTGACACCGGCCAGAAGCATGAACACGATAACTATCCACTCCACCGCCGGCGAGCCGAAAGCCCCGATACTACTGTTGCGCGTGCTGAATCCACCAGTGGCCATTGTGGCGAACGCGTGGCAAACCGCGTCGAAGAGGTTGAGACCGGCTAGCATCAGCAAGAGGATCTCGGCCGCGGTCAGCAGCACGTAGACGCCCCAGAGCAACTTGGCTGTCTCACGGATGCGCGGGGTCAACCGGTCGGGAATCGGTCCGGGCACCTCGGCCCGGTAGAGCTGCATACCGCCTACGCCGAGTAGCGGCAAGATGGCCAGGGCCAGCAAGACGATGCCCATACCGCCCAACCAGTGAGTGAGTGCCCGCCAGAAGAGAGTGGCGTGACTCCTGCCCTCGATGTCGGTGAGTATGGAGGCACCGGTGGTGGTGAAACCCGAGATGGATTCGAAGACGGCGTCGGTGAAGCTCGGGATCTGGCCACTCAGGACGAAAGGCAGCGCGCCCAGCAAACCCACGCACAGCCAGCCAAAGGTGACCACGGCGAATCCCTCGCGCACCCGTACATCACCCGCGCCGCGGCCGGCCCACATCGCGCCGACGCCGATCAAAGCCCCCACGACGGCGGCGATCAGGAACGCCGACCAATCGGATTCGCCGTAGATGATGGCCACGGCTGCCGGCAAGAAAAAGCACGCCGCCGTCACGAGGAGAAGAAAGCCGAGCACACCGAGGACGGCCCGCAGATTCATCGGGAACTCCTACTCAGCCGTGAAGAAGTTCTCCACCGCTGGCACGCCGGATGGCAAGGCGAAGACGACGACCTCGTCGCCTGCCTCAAGCACGGTGTCACCGCGGGGCGTCACCACGTGTCCCCTCTTGAGCACGGCACCGATCACTGCGTCACGTGGAAAATCCAGCTCGGCCAGAGGTTTGTTCAAACCGCGGGAGCCCTTCTCCAGGCGGATCTGCAGAATCTCCGCGCCGCTGTAGCCCAGATTCTCGGCGCTGACGACAGCCCCTCGCTTCACGAAGCGCGCGATCCGCGCCGCGGTGGAGAGGCGTGGCGAGACTGCGGCGTCGACGCCCAGCAGCGGCAAGAGTGGCACGTAATCTGGCCGGTTGACCAAGCAAACCGTCCTGCCGGCGCCGTGGTACCGCGCCAGCAGACAAGCCATGATATTCGTCTCCTCGTCGCGGACGAGGGAAACGAAGCCGTCCATTTCGTCAACGCCCTCACTCTGGAGCAGTTCAACGTCGGTTCCGTCTCCGTGCAGGACCAACGCGTGGCGTAGTTGCTCGGCAGCCCTCTGGCACTTCTCCTCGCTGCGGTCGATGATCTTCACCTTGATGCCGGTGATCAACAGGTCACGGGCCAGCTCGAGTCCGATTTTGTTGGCCCCCACGATCATCACTTTTTCGAGGGGATGGGTCTGGACATGCACGTAGCGGAGGGAGCGATCCACCAGACTCCGCTCGCCTGCCAGGTAGATCTGGTCGTCCGGCATGATGACCGTGTCCCCGCGGGGGATCAGGGTCGTCTCACCCCGGACGATGGCGGTCACCAGGGCCATGCTGGTTCCCAGTTCGGACACGATGTCGGCCAGTGTCTTGCCCGCCACCATGGCGTCGGCCTCCACCCGCGCCCCCACGATGCGCACGCGTCCTTCGGCGAATTCATAGACGTCGGTGGCTGCCGTCTGGAAGAGAACCGCCCGCATGGCACCCACTGCCTCGTGGTCGGGATTGATGGCCAGGTTGATCCCGGCGAACAGCAACCGCCCGCGACGGTAGTAATCCTCCTGGCGGACTCGCGCCACCTTGACCGAGGCGCCGAGACGGTGGGCCGTCAGCGCAGAGATGATGTTGATCTCGTCGCGGTTGGTGACGGCTGCGAAGAGGTCGCAATCGGACATGCCAACCTCTTCCAGCAAGGTTGGGTTGACGCCGTTTCCCACCAGCAGGCGGCAGTCGAGCTGTTCCTGCACACTGTGCAGCAGCCCAGCATCCCGCTCTATCACCACTACGTCGTGTTCCCGCCGGCTGATCTTCCGGGCCAGGTCGAAGCCCACCGCACCGGCGCCGATGATCACGATCTTCACGTCCGGTTCACCCCGTGAAGGTGTTCAGGGTCGTAATGACCCGATCGATGTCCGCATCGTTCAGTCCCAAGTTGGGTACCAGGCGTACCCGACCCGGCCCGAAGCCTACGGCCAATATGCCTCGTCCGGCAAGGTCGTTCAGCAACTGCTCTGCCGTGGCGGGCGCTGCCACCGCAAGGATCACAATGTTGGTTTCCACGTGATGATCCACACGCAACAGCGAGTTGTCCAGTTCGGTGGCGAGGCGCTGAGCGCGTGCATGATCTTCGTGCAACCTCTGCAGGTGATGATCCAGGGCGAAGATGCACGCCGCGGCCAGGATACCCGCCTGCCTCATGCCACCGCCGAATTGCTTGCGGTAGCGGTGAGCCGTCGTTATCAGGTCTCGGTCCCCCGCCAGGATAGAACCGACCGGTGCCCCCAGAGCTTTGGAGAAACAAACACTGACCGAGTCGGCCGGCGCCGCCAGCTCGTGCAGGGCCTGCCCACGCGCGATATGGACGTTCCAGAGTCGGGCGCCATCCAGATGCACGCGCAGGCCGCGGGCATGGGCCTGACGGCCGATCTCGGCGACTTCATCCTGCGGCATCACCAGACCGCCTGCCCTGTTGTGACTGTTCTCCAGGCAAACCAGGGACGGTCGCGCAAAGTGTACGTCGTCGGGGTTCAGGACAGGCTCGACGAGTTTCCAGCGCAAGATGCCGTCCGGAGTGGCGACGCAACTGGGCATCAGGCCGCTCAAGGCCGCCGGCGCGCCACCCTCGTAGTTGTAGATGTGGGCGCCAGCTTCGCAGATGAACTGGTCCCCTGGCCGCGTCTGGGAACGCAGGGCAAGCTGATTGGCCATGGTCCCGCTCGGTACGAACAGCGAGGCTTCCTTACCCAGCAGGTCGGCCACACGCTCTTGCAGTAGGAGAACCGTGGGATCGTCTCCGAAGACGTCGTCACCCACCTCGGCCGTGGCAATGGCGTGCCGCATGCCCTCTGTGGGCTTCGTCACGGTGTCGCTCCTGAGATCCAGGACGTTCATGCCCCATCTCCAATGACGTAGGAAACCGGCCCTACCCCGCAGAAGCCGGGTTGGGCCGGTAGCGATGTTGTGGCCTATAGATTGGGGCCGCTGCCATGAGCACAACCTGGCCTCGGTCCGATTCGGGGCGGTCAGGTTTGTTGCGCGACCTTGTCCTTGAGCATCTTGGACACCTTGAACACCGGAACGCGACGGGAGGGGACAGGGACGGCTTCGCCGGTGCGCGGGTTGCGGGCCATCCTTTCCTTGCGCTCCTTCACCTTGAAGGTACCGAAGCCTCTAATCTCCAGGTGCTTACCTTCCACGAGTAGGTCGCCGATCTTCTGCAGGAATAGATCGACCGTCTCGCTGACTTCCTTCTTGGTCAATCCCGTTCGTTGGGCGATGTCCTCAACGATATCGGCCTTGGTCATGAATCACCCCTCCTTGACAGCCCGACCACGCAGCAGCGTGCACTGAACCATATAACTCGCTGATGGTCATAGATAACCGCTGGCGCGTCAAGGACTTTATCCTGTCCTTCCCGGGTGGGCAAGATGCAAGATTAACGAGTTGCAGCGTGGCAGGACGAAACGGTTCATGAGGTCGAAAGCGGGTCTCGAACTCCGTTACATCGCCGGTTGCTCCCCGTAGTCCCCTGTGATGCAGGGAGTTCCGTCATCACTCCGCGTCCTTGCTGTTGCTGGCACCTCCTTTGCAGTCACAACTACACGCGTGCGGTCGGGAGGCATGAGAGCCAAGCACCAGTGCCACAGCACCCATCCCATCCTTCCGGCCGCCACCATCGCTATTGGGCATTCTAGCGTTCTGCAAGGAGGACCAGACATGTTGAGCAGCAAGTCACTCCTCACTCTCACGGCTGTCGTCCTGGTGACGCTGGTCGTCGGCGGGTGCGGCAAATCCAGCGACGCCCCCACGATCCTCGACCTGGCGCCGCCAGCCGTCCCCACCGATCTGGGCGCCGTCTACGCCAGTGGTGTCGTGAAGGTCTCTTGGGACCCCAACACCACTGATGCCGACTTTGCTGGCTTCAAGGTGTCGCGTTTGGTCCATGGGTCCGAACTCGTGTTGATCGCCAACCCTACGGACATCACCCAGTACATAGATCAGACGCCGTCCATGGGCATCAATCAGTACCAGGTGACGGCCGTGGACCAGTCCGGCAACGAGAGTGCCTACACGAGCGTGGCCATCAACGTCTTGCTCTTGCAGCCGGTCCTACCGCAAGGTTAATGAGGCAAGAGTAGATTCTCGACCGCTGGATTGTTCACCACCCTGCGAAACCCCCCGTCCTCGATGCGGGGGGTTTCGTAGCGTGTGTGAGCGGCTCAGCCGACCAGAACCAGCACAGCATTGGAGAGTTTCAGGAATAGACCTGACACGGCGTGAACGGCCAGGCCGAAGAAGCGCCCCAGCCCGGACATCATCAGAATCACGATCAGGAAGAAACCGAAGGGACGGATGGCCTCGTAACTCCGCAACGCCTGGCCACCCAGGAACCGCCTCAGGATCCAGCTGCCGTCCAGTGGCGGCAACGGGATCAGGTTGAAGAGAGCCAGCAGGACGTTCAGCTGGATGCCGTACTGAAATACCAGGAACAGGAACCGGTGTATGGGCGTCCCCAGGCTTCCGCTCCCGCCCACTCCAGGCAGGCCGGCCACGGCGACCAGCAACCCCAGCAGTACGGCGCTGACCGTTGCCAACAAAATGTTGCTGACTGGGCCAGCGGCGGCGATCAAGGGATACTGCCGGGCCGGATCCCGCAGGCGAGCCGGATTGACCGGAACCGGTTTGGCCCAGCCGAAAACCAGGCCGCCCGGCAACAGCGCCAGCACCAGGGGTACGATGATCGTCCCGACCGGATCGATATGACTGAGGGGATTGAGGGTCAGTCGGCCCAATTCCCGGGCTGTGGGATCGCCAAAATACTCGGCGACGAGGCCGTGGGAGCATTCGTGCAGAATCACGGAAAAGAGCAAAACCAGCAAGAGAACCGGTACGTCCATTCTCACCTCCAGAGTATTGCCCTAATTCCGCCTCTAGCCCGGATTATTTCCGATAACTCGCTCAGGCAACTTGCGTAAACCTAACGGCAACCGCTGACGGTAGCCAATGGAATCTCCCTCCCCCCTCCCAGAACGTTCAAAAAATCCGGGTTAAGATCCGCCATCCGCGACCGAAAGAGATATGAAAGCATAATGCACCGCACGGGTAGCCGTTCGGGGGAAAATCTCGGCCTATCCTACGGTGCCAGCCCTGCTAAGGAGTCGACATGAAGACCTGCCCCTTGCTCTGGCGTCAAGCCTCGTCCGGCCGCGTCGGGTTGCTGAAGAAGAACGTGGACCTGGACGGAGAAATTTCCAAAGCCAGTGAACCCATACAGGACGAGGGTTACCTGAAGGAATGCCTGGGGGCAGTTTGCCGATTCTACACCGCCGCAGACTCCTGCGGTCTGGAAGAGCAGCGCGAATCTCTAGCCATCCTGGAGAAGCGCGTCCGTGAAAGCGACGAGCGGTGGGAGAGCATACTGCTTTCCTTGGTCGAGCTGACGGAGCGGTTCGAGGGCGTCTTGACACGCA
>CBDURX010000118.1:0-6328 GCA_965369485.1 uncultured bacterium
GCTGGATGAGGTAGAGCTGGGAAAAAAGCTCCAGACACGAGATCGCAAGTCTAACGACAAGGATCAGCGCGAGTACTATCTGCGGCAGCAGCTGAAAGCGATCCAGCGTGAGCTCGGCGACGCGGACGAAATATCCGTCGAACTGGACGAGCTGAAGGAACGGATCGAAGGCGCGGATCTGCCGGAAAACGTCCGCGCCGCCACCGAACGCGAGTTCGACCGCTTGAGTCGCATGTCGCCCGGGGCCAGCGAGTACACGGTGAGCAAGACCTACCTGGACTGGTTGCTGGATCTGCCTTGGAACGTCAGCTCCGATGACAAGCTCAACCTGCGGCGGGCCGAGAAGATTCTCGCGCGGGACCACTACGGACTGGAGGATGTCAAGGAGCGCATCTTGGAATTCCTGGCGGTGCGCAAGCTCAAGGAGAACAACCGCGGGCCCATCCTCTGCTTGGTGGGGCCGCCTGGTGTGGGCAAGACCTCCCTCGGCAGGAGCATTGCCGAAGCGGTGGGACGCAAATTCTTCCGCTTCTCATTGGGCGGCATGCGTGACGAGGCCGAGATCCGGGGCCACCGGCGTACGTACGTCGGCGCCATGCCGGGCCGCATCATCAACGGGTTGAAGGAGTGCGGAACCAACAATCCCCTCATCATGCTGGACGAGATCGACAAACTGGGCCAGGATTTCCGGGGCGATCCGGCCAGCGCGCTTCTGGAAGTACTCGACCCCGAGCAGAACAACTCCTTCACCGACCACTACATGTCCCTGCCGTTCGACCTCTCGCGGGTGCTGTTCATCACTACGGCCAACATGATGGATACGATTCCAAGGCCACTCCTGGACCGCATGGAGGTCATCCAGTTGCCTGGCTACACCAATCTGGAGAAGCTCGAGATTGCCAAGCAGTACCTGGTGCCGCGGCAGGTGGAGGAGAACGGCCTGACCAACTCCCTGATCCGCTTCACCGACGCGGGCTTGAAGAGAATCATCGAGGAGCACACACGGGAAGCCGGTGTCCGCGAGCTGGAACGGAAGATCGGTGCGGTCTGTCGTAAGGTGGCTCGGAGTGTGGCCAAGGGTAAAAAGAAGCGGCGGCCCATCACCTCCAAGAATCTGGATGAGTTTCTGGGCTCACCCTCCTATTTGGGCGACCACCTGCGGAGAAGGGCCAGAGTTGGCGTGGTCACCGGTTTGGCCTGGACCTCCGTGGGCGGCAAAATTCTCTACATCGAGGGTGTCACTATCCCCGGCGGCTCGGGCCGCCTGAAACTCACAGGCCAGCTCGGCAATGTCATGCAAGAATCAGCCAACGCCGCTTATTCCTACCTGCGCAGCCGATTAGGGGCACAGACGGACTTTCAGGACTTCTTTGCCAAAAACGACGTACACATCCACATTCCGGCTGGTGCCATTCCCAAGGATGGCCCCAGCGCGGGGATTGCCATGGCCTCGGTCTTGCTTTCCCTGGCTCTGGGCAAGCGTATCAATCGCAAAACGGCCATGACAGGTGAGATCACCTTGACCGGTGACGTGTTGCCCATCGGCGGTTTGCTGGAGAAGGTTTTGGCCGCGCACAGGGTCGGCATCGATCGCATAATCATTCCGGCGGTCAACGAGGTGGATCTGGAGGACATTCCGGAAGAGGTGGCCGAGGATATCACCTTCGTGCCGGTGCGACACGTTGACGAGGTATGGGAAGAGATCTTTCCGGGAATCACGACTCCCGTCTAGCCCATGGCGGCGACCGCGACAAGGAGGATCGAGTAGTTTTGGCGGACAGTGCTCTGATCAGCAACCTTTTGCGCCCCTTCTTCCAGAAGGGGAAAGCGAGTTCCTTCAGCTTGCCAGGCGCGCTGAATGACCAGGCTCGGATCTTGGCCATCGACTCCGGCGATCTGTCCGATCTGCTCTTCCACATACCACTCTTGCAAGGGATCCGCAGCTGCTTCCCCGGTGCCCGCATCGACTTCCTCTTGCCCGAGGACCATACGCCCTTGGTTGTGCCTAGCGGTTTGGCGCGGCAATGCTTGGTGTACAGCCCTAAACAGGTGCGTTCGTGGTCACCGTCCCTTGCCTCCCTGTTGCGCAGCGTGCGCAAGAACAGTTACGACCTGGCCATCCTGATGTCGCTCACACCGCAGTCGGTATTGGAGCTGGCCGCTCTGGCCAGCGGTGCGTCCCTGCGGTTCGGCCCTTCCCACAAGCGCAGTTACCCGGCCATCAACTTCGAGATTCGTAATTCAGCTGAATCCGCGCGGTACCGCGGTTTGCGACCAACTCTGGCCGCAAGCTTTCTCGGCCTGCCTCCCAAATCGCTGACGAGTAGGTGGCCCTTGCCGGAGGACAAGCGGCGCCAAATGCGGCAGTTGGTTCACTTCAACAAGCCACGCAAGGACGAGCTGCTGGTGGGAGTAGATCCCGGCTTCGGCAAGGAAGGGCGCGGCATCGCTCTGGCAAATCTCCATTTTTTAGTGAAGCAACTCTCTAGCCAAATGGCTTGCCGTATCTTGCCCCTGACCGATCCTCAAAACCAGGAACGGCTGCGTCAGTTCGAGGCCAAGCTGGCCGGTCCGCCATCGGGATTCAACCGCGACACGCTACTGGAAACCGTGTTGCTCCTGGACCAGTGCGATCTCTTCGTGGCCAGCAACACCGATCTGTTCCATTTCGCCGTGGCCCAGGGAATTCCCACCATCGGTCTCTTCAGTCAAAAAGACGGACCCGAGTGGAAACCATCAGACTGCCCCACCACCAGGATCATTCACTTCACAAAGAACGAGCGGGTGGATATCGATACTTTGATGGAAGTCGTCGAGGTGATCACGCAAGCCCGCCCGCCCCGGCAAAAGAGCTCCGTCTATTAGCCTGTATCAAGAGATTGGCTCGAGTCCGAACAGGGCTTGGATCCGCTGGCTGGCATCCGCCATGTCCAGCTTCCGCAGGCAGTCCAGCGTGCCCAGCCGGCACTCGTTTTTCACGCACGGAGAGCAGTCGACGTCTGCGGTCAGCACCAGCAGTTTGGCGTCAGGGCCGGAGGGAACGGTGTGGTTCAGGTCAGCCGCCCCGATGGTGACCGCGACCCGGGCACCCACGTAGGCCGCCAGGTGGGCCGGCCCGGAGTCATTGGTGATCACGCCGAGGCTGTGGGCCAGCAACCGCGCCAGCTCCAGGATATCGGTTTTCCCCGCCAGATTAGCCGTGCTGTTGGCGCTGGAGAGCTGTGACAGCAGGGATTCGTTCCGGTCGCGTTCCCCGGCTGCACCGATGAACAGGAAGTGCTGGTCGTGGAAGCTGTTCAGCAACTCGAGCCACTGGGACCGTGGTAGCAGGCGAGAGGCGGCCTGGGAATTGGGGTTGACCACGATATAACGCCCCGGTTTGCCCAGGGAGGAGAGCGGTTCGAGCTTCGGTGTGATCACCGTAGCTTCTGCCCGAAGATCACGGCGTGTGAACTGCGTCAGGAGGTGTACGTACTCCTGGCTGAGATGGCAACGCGCAGGGGGAACAGTTCGCTGGGTGAGAAGAAAATCGCGGCCCTCGCCGGTGTAACCCACCCGAGCGCGAGCAGTGAGGGTCAAACCCATGAAAGCCGAGGAGAAGGATGGGGGCAGGCAGAAATAAACATCGGCCCGCCTCGCTTCTCGGTGACTCCACGACCAGCGGATGATGCCGGCCAGGCCAGTGCTGTCACGCTTGTGAAAGAGGATCGATTCGACTGGATGAGGTAGCAACTGCAGCAGTGGTGCATAGGCCGGTTTGATGATGACCATCAATTTCGCGCCCGGGAAAGCGTGGGGGAGGGCGTACAGGAAGGGGAGGCTCATGACAATGTCCCCCAACCAGTTGGGTGCGCGAACGACGATCTTCATAGCCTCGCTTTGCCCAGCTTTCAACGGCACGCATCCTCCTGCCGACGTGTCCATGAGCGTGGCCAATGTAACCTGAATGGTGGATTCCGCCTAGTCTGGAACAGAGGTGGCTCACCCACCTGTTTGGCGGATGCAACAGGCGAGCCTGGGCAACCCCTTGGAGTATGGTGTATATTGCGCCGCAGTGATCGAGCCGACGTCTTCCTGCGTCTGTCGCGGAAGGAAAGGTCGCGGAATGAGCTTGTGGGTGCCCTCTCAGCTGCTGGTACCAAATGGTCTGGAAACGGATCCCGGGGCGCCGCAGCCGGTCCTGTTCCTGGACCGGGACGGTGTGGTGATTCATGAGCACAACTACCTGCACGATCCGGAACTCGTGACCCTCATCCCCGGTTCTGCTGCAGCGATGCGCCTCGCACGGGAACACGGCTTCCGTTTGGTGGGAATATCCAACCAATCAGGCATAGGACGGGGTCTGTTCACCGAGGAGGATTTCAAGGCAGTGCAACGCCGCCTGGACAGCCTGCTTGCCGAGAAGGATGTCGGGTTCGACGCCTTCTACTACTGTCCCCACGCACCGGAGAACGGCTGCCGATGTCGCAAGCCGGCACCGGGGTTACTGGCTGAGGCTTCACTCCGGATCCCCTGGGACCCCGTGCTGTCCTGGGTCGTGGGGGACAAGATCTCCGACGTGGAGTTGGCCCGGGCGGCTGGCATGGCAGCGATCCTGGTGCGCACGGGCTACGGACGGGAGCAGGAGCGGAAACTCGAAGACCATGACGGGGTATTCGTAGTCGACGACCTGGCGGCGGCTGTGCGTTTCATCACCGCGGAGGCGGGAGTGTGACCTGGAGCATCCACGGGCAACCAGTAAGATCGGTCCTGGTATCCCGCCTGCGTTACCTGGGTGACATTGCCATGAGCAGCGTGGTTTTGGAGGCCCTACGCAGTGGTGATCCCGACCTCGTCATCGATTACCTCTGCGAAGCAGAATATGCGCCACTGCTACAGCAGCATCCCCATCTGAATCGCGTTCTGGCCTTGGCTGTCCGACGCAGCGGCCATGACGCGCGCACCCGGCGCGGCGTACACGCGGGAGCAAATCAACAGGGGCTGAGCAGTCCAGCCCTGGTGCGTGAGTTACGCCGTACGGGATACCATTTGGGTGTCGATCTGTTCTTCAACCCACGGAGCGCCTGGTTGCTGCGCCTGGGAGGTGTCCGCTGGCGGATCGGGGGCAGCCGTAGCTGGCGACGGCGGCTCTACAGCCACACCGTCCATCCACCGGACCGCCGGCAACACGGCGATTTCTGGACGCTGGCGCCCGGTGGGTTGGGCGACCATCTCGGTCGTTTGTCAGTGTTGCGGCACGAGGAGACCGACCTTCCATTCCTGGACTGGTTGTCTGCCACCCGAGGCGGTGAGCGTTTCCGTACACGTGTGGCCACGCCCTCCCTGGAGGGAACACGGGCGCAGGCCGCCTTGGCCGAGCTCGGGGTTACGCCCACAACCGGATTCATCCTGCTGGCTCCCGGTTCCACCTGGCCCGCAAAGGAATGGCCCGCAGAGAACTGGCGTGTACTGATGTCCTTGCTGGCGACGGAGTCCCCGTTGCCGCTGGTCGTGCTGACGCCCCCTAGCCGCCAGGAGCTGTACGGACGACTCGGTGCAGAGTTACCGGCGGGTCGCAGCGGTGTGTTGCCATTTCTCGACCTATCCGAAGCGCTGCGCGTCGTGGCCGCCTCGTCGCTCCTGGTCTGTGTGGACGGCGGGATCATGCACGCCGCCGTGGCCATGGGACGACCCACGTTGGCTCTTTTCGGTCCCACCGCCCTCGACATCTGGTTTCCCTACGAGGGAGCGGGCGTGTTCCAGGTGTTGGCTACGCGACCGGCATGCCATCCCTGCGACCTCCACGAGTGCGACCAGTTCATCTGCTTGCCGGAATTGAGTCCGCAGGAAGTGTCCGCAGCGGTCCGTAATTTGCTCCACCGTCTCCAACACGGGAGTGGTGCGTCCACGGCTGTTTCGGAAGATCACGAGAGGAGCCGGCCTTGATCTGGCTGTTGTTGGCAACCTTGAGCGCCCTGGCGGCGAATCCCGCTTCTCTGGCGATCGATCCCGTTCCGTCCGGCACCGATACTCCTGCCGTTGTGCCCTACGGTCCGGGTGAGAAGCTGGTGTTCTCCATCGATTACGGCCTCATCAATGCCGGTGAGGGGACGCTCGAGGTCAAGCGCCTCGTTGACTCGGATGGGCACTTCTGTTACGAGATCGAGAGCGAAACCAGGTCCAACCGCTTCTTCTCGACCTTTTACAAGGTGCGCGACAAGGTGATCTCCCACGTGGACATACACGGGCTCTTCAGCAGCTACTTCACCAAGCGGCTGCGTGAGGGGAATTACCGTAAGAACGTCTCTTACCGCTACGACCAATCCGTGGGCAAAGTGTACTATGCCGG
>CBDURX010000119.1:0-6323 GCA_965369485.1 uncultured bacterium
CCATCATCACCGCCACGGAAACCGGCGCGTAGACCGGGGCTACCCAGGGTAGAGGTAACAGGAAAAGGATGTCCCAGTCCGCCAGACTCGCCGGCCAGCCCAAGGCCAACTTCAATCCGATGTAGTAGAAGAGATCCCAGATCCCGAAGGCGAGGCTGAAGAAGGCGAGTCGCTCCCACCGGCCTCGACCCGCCAGGAATGCCACGGCCAGCAGCATGAGCAGGGTCGCACCCTCCCGTGCCAGTTCCACCACCAGGACTTCGCTCTCGATGATCTGCAACGGAAAGTGAAAACCGTCGGGGTAGTACAGCCGCCGCAGGTAAACCACCACCGCCGCCTCGACCCACCCGAAGGCGACACCGAACAGAACCGTCCAGGCGATGCGGCGGCCGCTGGACATCTACAGACCGCCCGCGAGGATGATCACGTCTATGCGGCGGTTCCGTGCCCGGCCCTCCGCAGTGCTGTTGGTGGCCAAGGGGTAATCGGGGCCGTGGCCCACCGTCTCCACATTGGTGGGAGTGACCTCGAGCCGCTCCAACAACCAATTCGCCACGGTCTCGGCTCGGCGGCGTGACAGGCGCAGATTGGTGTCGCGACCGCCGGTATCGTCTGTGTGACCCTCGATCCGCAATCCAGCCTCGGGGAAGCGTGACACGGCACTGACCAGTTTCTCGAGGAGCGGCTCCTGCGCCTGGTTCAGGGCGGCACTGCCCACGGCGAAGGAGAAACCGTAGACCCTGATGATCACGTCGCCCTCCGGCGTCAGCAGCACTTCCGCCGTGTCCGGTCCGAAATCCTCGCCGATCTCGCGGATCGCCTCCTCGCGATCGCGGCGGTTGTTCAGATCCATCTCGGCGGCCGAGCGACTCGCCTCGGCCATTCCAGCCCTCAGCTCCGTGTCCCACAGCTGCCTCCGCAAGGCGCTGATCTCCACCTGCAGCGCTGTCACCGAAGATTCCTGCTCGGCGGACTGGGTCTTGAACCACCTCTCGTAGTTCTGGTTGGCCACGGTCAGGGAGTCGACCAGAAGCTGGACGTGCATCTTCCTGTCGCTGAGCGCGTCCCGCAGTAATGTGGCCGCGGCGGGTCCACTCACAGTCTGGGGGAAGGGAACGTCCATGGTCAGGGCTATCTCCTCCAGGGAGTGATCGAAGCGCCCCAGGGCCGCCTCCCACGAGTTCTTCTGCTCCCTGATGTCGTGGACGAAGCGAGCCCGGGACAGTAGCCAAGCCACCTGAACGTTGAGATCGGAGGCCAAACGCTCCAGCAAGGCGGAGGTCCCTTTTTCCGCTGCCAACAGCTCCTCGGCCTCGGCCAATCCCTCGACCACGGATTTGTAACCGTGGGGCAACTGCTTATGGGCGTCCAACTTCCTGGCCTTCTGGAGGTCACGGCTCACCTGGTCGAGTTGCTGCCCGATGTTTTGCTCCCCCTCTTGCGCAGCAACTGGGGTCGGGGTGGCGACTGCGGTAACCAAGGCGCCAACCGCCAGAAGGGTCAGGATCAGACAGGCCAGCCCACCGGTCCGCGGACCGCTGAACCGGCGATGCCGGGGGCCGGCCGCCCCTCTCTCTCCAGTAGAATTCATGACATCCCCTTGCATCGAGATACCATCTCATCAACCCGGACCATGGCACATCAATCCGGGCTAAGGAGTGCCGCTCCGCTGCCGGCGACGGTCGTGCAGTGCGGCCGTGGCGACGGCCACCACCTCCCGCTCTGCAACTTCTACCATACAATTCCAGTGGCGACAGCGTTCCCCGAAACAGATTCTATGCGCCGGGCAGGGTACATCGGGCGCCAAGCCGTGGCTGCAGCGACCCAGCGGGCCCCACCGCGCAATGCTCTGGGTGGGGATAGGGGGATACAGCCCCACCACAGCCAACCCGAGGGCCGCAGCCATGTGGAGTGGACCGGTGCTGGGGCCGATGAGGAGATCTCCCGCTGTCAGCACACCCAGGAAATCCCGTAAAGGGAACCTCCCTGCGATCACCTCGACCGCGGGTTGCAGGAAACCCGCAACGGCCTGAATCGTTTCACTGTCCCGAGGGCCACCGGTCACGAAAACCCGACAGTCGCCACCGGCAGCCAGCTGGTTGGCCACGGTTGCGTAACTCTCCGGCGCCCAGTTCAGCGCCGAGCCTCCCGAGCCGGGGTGCACGAACACCACACTCTCTGCCTGCGCCGCTTCTTCCCGGCGGAACTGCCGACCGATCTGAATTTGGCCCGCCGTCAGATGAATCAGCGGATCGGGGAACGCGCCACCCTTGCCCGTCAGTTTCTGGGCCAGTCTCACATTGTAGTCCCGTTCATGGTGCCTGATACGGGACCGGTTCTGCCACACACCGCGGTTCAGGAGAAACCAGCTGGACCACTTTGACAACGGCCCCACCCGCCGTGGGATCTTGGCCCGGCGCAGCGCCGCTGCCAGTGGCTTGTGGTAGTAGAGCAAAATCGCGGCATCGAACCGCTCTGCGGCCAGGCGTGGCACCAGCTCAGCGAGCTCGGCGTCCTTGTATGTCCAGACTGCCTCCAGGTGGGGGTCGTTCTCCAACAACGGCACCGACCCGGGTGCCACCAGGGCATGCAGTTCCCAGTCCGGCCGCTTCTGCTCGATGTAGGCGAACACCGGCAGGGAGAGGACGACATCACCCAGCTTGTCCGTGCGCGCAACCAGCAACTTCACGGACGAACCGCCCGCCAGATCTTCACATACTTCGTCAGGACATAGAAGGCGGAGCAGAGGCAGAGCAGCAAGCCCTGCCGGCCGTCGAGGAAGCCAGCCCTCAACAGGAACATGCGTAGAAAAGCGGCCTTGGCCCGCACGATGGCGCCCAGCAGACTGCTTCTTCTACCCCTCGCGATGGCTTCCTCTGCGGCCAGGGTCGTATAACGGTTCAACTTCTCGAGATACTGCTCCATCGTCTCGTAGGTGTAGTGCAGCAACAATCCTTCCAGCCGGCCGGCTTCGCCCACCACCTCCACAGCTTCGTGGACGGGGCGCTCGTTGAATTGTGCGTGTTCCCGGTCGAACAACCGCACCACCCAGTCGGGATGCCAGCCGCAGTGTCGTATCCAGCGGCCCAGGAACCGACTCAACCGGTTGACCGCATAGGCCGATAATGGCGGCTCAGCGGGCAAGTTCAAGATGGCCTGTTTGAGTTCCGGCGTGACTTCCTCGTCGGTATCGATACTGAAGATCCAGCGGTTGACACAGTGGGCAATGGCTACGTTTTTCATCCTGCCGAAACCCAGCCACTCTTCCTGCTGATGGAGCTTGGCCCCGTACCGCGCACAGGTCTCCCGTGTGCCGTCCTCGCTTCCCTGATCAAGGACGACGATCTCGTCCACGAAATCCAGGGAGGCCAGGCACCGATCCAGATCCGGCGCCGCGTTGCGGGTGATCAACACGGCCGAGATCTTCACGTCGCTCCGCCCCCGCCGTGGCGGCCATCCGATGCCGCTAGGACGACCTTGCCTATGTTCTGTCGATCGTGGAGATAATGATGGGCGGCCGCGGCCGCAGTGAAGGGAAACACGCGGTCTACGCGCGGTGCGATACGCCCTCCGGCCAGCCACTCCAGCAGGACCGCCATCCAGGCTTCGACCTCGTCCTGCCTGTCCCACATACGGCCCAGATTCACCCCTCCCACCAACTTGTTGTCGTTCATCAGGCGGATGGGGTTCAATGCCAGCCACGGAACCTGGCCCAGGGTTTTCAGGGTCGAGAACACGGAGGCACTCTTACCGACAGCGGCGCTGGAGAATCCGAAAAGGATCAACCGGCCGGTCTTGGCCAGGGAATTGTAGCTCTCCATGATCCATCGCCCGTGGCGCGGCTCGAGGACGATATCCACACCGCGGCCGCCGGTTGCGGCACGGACAACGTCGGCAAACTCTGCTTGCCTGGAGTCGAAAACGGTGTCGACCCCCTGCCCCTCTAGAAAGGCGTGCTTGGCAGGCGAAGCGGATCCGATGACCCGCGCACCGTGCAGGTGGCAGATCTGCAAGGCGGCCAGACCCACCCCGCCGGCGGCACCGTGGACGAGAACCGTGTCGCTGTCGCCGACCCTGGCCATGACTATCAGCATCTGGTAAGCAGTCAGGTAATTGACCGGCAGGGCGGCGCCCACATCGGCGGGAATGTCCGCAGGGCAGGGATAAGCTTGCTGAGCGGGGACGCAGACCGCTTCGCTGTACCCCCCGAACCGGGTCATGGCAATCACGTCTTCCCCGATCCGCGTCTCGGAGACCCCGTGGCCCACCGCATCGATGACCCCGGACACCTCGTAGCCTGGCACGGCCGGTAAGGAAGGCGCATCGGGGTAGATCCCGAGACGCATCATGAGGTCGGCGAAGTTGACCCCCGCCACAGCGACCCGGATCCTTACCGCTCCTGGTCCCGGCTGCGGATCCGGCGCCTCGCGTATCTGGAGGACCTCGGGCGGTCCTTTCCTGGTGATGAACACTTGACGCATGTCAGACCCGCACGGTACCTGCCGTGGCCAGCGCTGCCTGCGAAGCAGTCAGCGGCAAGATATACAATCAGTTCCTGGGCCGGGGGCCCACGGTGAGCTTCATGTCGTCCACCCAGACGTGGCCGCTACCCTCAATGACAACGTTCAAGCGGACCCGGTCCACGACTTGTCCCTTATCGAGGAAAAAAAGCGTTTGTGACTCAGTCCAGTCGTCGGAGCGGTTCACGGCCGTGTCAAGGCCACGACTGTAGGACTCGCCCCGGCCGGGGATCCGGCACCACATCTCCAGATAAGCGTTCCCCCCCAGACTCATGCATTTCAGGAAGGCGGAATAGGTCAGGATGGCATCCTCTACCGCGAGGTCGCGGACTTCGAACAACTTGACGACACGCCGCTCCCCGGCCTTGATGTAGAGGGAGCCACCGCCATCGACCGTGATCTCCTCGTCGATGGATATGGCGTCGTCCCGCGCAATGACGTCCGTCAGGTCGTCGAGAGACCAGGCCGACAACACCTTGGGTTCCTGCCGGCTGCAGCCGGTACAGTTCAACCCGATTACTAGAGTCAGAATCATGGCGATCGGTCGCCTCACGGCTCCTCCTCCTTTCCGCGTCATTGGCTCTCGCGGGCTCAATCCTTGGCCGCGCCCAAGGTCGACCGGGTCATGTAGACGCACAGGATCAGGAACGCCACGATGGACAGGAAAGCCGAGCCCGGATTCTCCGTGGCCCAGTGATGCAAGCCGACGGCCTTGACCATGGACCAGTCTTCGGATCCGGCGATCATGCGGCCGAAGAACAGGACCAGGGCCGAAACCACGCCCATGATGGCACCACCCGCGATGAATCCAGAGGCGATGAGGGTTCCCCTCTCCTTACGCTGGCGATTGACTTCCGCATTCTTGCTGCGCGTCTGGACGATGTGGGAAATGATGCCGCCGGCGAGGATGGGTGTGTTCAGGTGCAGCGGCAGGTACATGCCCAGGGCGAAGGCCAGGGGCGGCACGCCGATCATCTCCAGCACCAGCGCCAGCAGACAGCCGGCCAGGTAGAGCATCCAGGGCGCTTCCGCGCCGGTCATCAGCGGTTTGATGACGGCGGCCATGGCACTGGCCTGTGGGGCCTCCAGTCCGCCAGCCTCCGCGCCAAAGCCGTAAGTCTTGTTCAGCAGCAGGATGACGCCACCCACCGCCGCCGACGCGACGAGAATGCCCAGGAATTTCCAGCGCTCCTGGGTGGCCGGCGTGGTGCCGGTCCAGTAGCCGATTTTCAGGTCGCTGATGAACGCACCGCTGGTGGAGAGGGCCGTGCAGACCACGCCGCCAATGAGCAAGGCGGCTACGATGCCCAGGTCTCCGCTCAAGCCCACCCGGGTCAGGATGAAAGCGGCGATGATCAGGGTCATCAGGGTCATGCCGGACACCGGATTGGTGCCCACGATGGCGATGGCCCGCGCCGCCACCGTGGTGAACAGGAAAGCGATGACCACGGCGATGAACAGGCCCGCGACGGCCCAGGACAGCACATGGGTGACACCCATCCAGAAGAACACGAAGGTGGCGATGATGGTCAGAACCGTGAAGCTCGCGATCCACTTCATGGGCAGGTCACGCTGTGTGCGCACAGTCTCTTCTGAACCGCTCCCCGCACCACCGGAACTGACCTCTGTAATCACCAGCTTGAAGGCGCCCATGATGATCCGCCACGACTTGATGACTCCGATCATCCCCGCCATGGCGATGCCGCCGATGCCGATGTGTCGCACGTAGTTGGTGAAGATCTCCATGGGCGTCATGTCGCGGATCAGGTTGTCGGCCGAGGAACCCAGGATATTGCTCAGGCC
>CBDURX010000120.1:0-6322 GCA_965369485.1 uncultured bacterium
TGCCTCGCGCGTAGCCGCTGCAGCGAGAGCCGGGCGGCTCAGTGCCGTCAACCGGCGGAACATCTGGTTGAACCGCGCTTACAACAGGCTGGTTTTCAAACCGCTGCAGAAGAGTTACCGCTGGCGCCAGCGACACCGCTAGCGGCAGTCTTTTCCCACTTGCAATCTCAACATTCGCCACCGATTGTGTTACGTTGACGACCCGGATACAGTACCGCACAACAAGCAGAATGCACTCCAGGAGGAGCGCTGTTGACAGAAATGGGTTCCAGCACGCCGACCGGTCAGAGTGGAGCTGAATCACCCCGGCTCCTGTTGCAGAACGGCAAGGTTCTCGACTTCTTCCCGGGCGACCTGGCCGCCGAACCGGCGCCGCGCGTCGAGGAGGTGGACCTGCGGGTGGCCAACGGTCGCATCGTCGCACGGGGAAAGGAGTTGGCGCCTGAGGCGGGCGAGGAGGTGCGCGCCTTGCACGGCGTGACCGTCCTGCCGGGCAGCATCAACAGCCACACCCATCTGTATTCGGCCCTGGCTGCAGGCATGCCGAGACCGCAGGAACCGCCCCAGGACTTCACGGAGATCCTGACGGAGATCTGGTGGCCTCTGGATCGTGCGCTCAACTCCGAAGCGGTGTATCTGAGCGCCGTTGCCGGTGCCTGGGACGCCGTGCGCTGCGGCACCACCTTGTTGTTCGACCATCATTCGAGCCTGGCCAACGTCGGCCTCTCCCTGGACCAGGTCCAGAAGGGGATCGCCGAGGTTGGACTGCGCGCCTGCCTCTGTTACGAGGTGACCGACCGCGGCGGCCGTGGCAGCCGCGACATCACCCTCGAGGAGAACCAGCGCTTCCTGCAGAAGCTCGCCGACTCGCCCCAGAAAGGGGTCCCCCAGTTCAAGGGAATCGTGGGAGCCCACGCCAGCTTCACTCTGGAAGAGCGTACCCTGATCCTGCTGGCCGAGATCTGCGACAAGATGGGCGTCGGCGTGCACATGCACCTGGCCGAGGGCAAGACCGACCGCGAGGTCAGCCAGGAGAGAGGTTGGAAGGACCCCTTGGAGAGACTGGTCGAATTCGGCCTCGTCAGGCCCGGCAGCATCTTCGCCCACGGCGTCGATCTCACACCCATCGACCTGCAGATCCTCGAGGAGAAGGGCTCCTGGGTCGTGCACTGCGGCCGCTCCAACATGAACAACGGTGTCGGCCGGGCACCGGTGGACCGCTTCCCCACCAATTGCGCCATCGGCACCGACGGCCTGGACGACAACATGTGGGGCGAGCTGCGGACGACCTTCTTCCGGGGCAACGAGTCCGGCCGGGGCCCCATGGGCTACGACCACGCCGAGCGGTTCTGGCTGGGGGGTTATCGTCTCGCACGGGCCTTTTTCGGCGAACCGTTCGGGTCGCTGGCAGTGGGAGCGCCGGCGGATTTCATCGTCCTGGACACCTTCCAGAAGACTCCCTTGACCAGTGATACCTGGCTCAGCCACCTGCTGTTCAACTTTCACCCCTGGGATATCGACAGCGTCTACGTGGGCGGGCACAAGGTCTACCAGACGGGGGATGCGGCGCCAGTCGATCCACACCTTTGCCAGGAAACCGCCCTGAGGATCTGGGACACCATGCGCGGGAGGTGAACGGCTTGTCGCAACCGGATACGCCGGCGTCAGCTCCGCAACGCATCCTCGCCGCCGCGCACCGGCACGCGGAAGCCATGACGACCTTTCTGCGCGAGATCGTCGCAATTCCCAGTCCCAGCGGAAGTGAGGAGAACGTCGTCAGACGCGTCGCAGCTGAGATGGAGACGACCGGCTTCGACGAGGTCACCATCGACGCCTTCGGTAACGTACTTGGCCGCATCGGCGCAGGCCCACGCGTCATCGCCTTCGACGCCCATCTCGACACCGTGGATGTGGGTGACCGCAATCAGTGGTCCTGCGATCCATACGCGGGCAAGCTGGCGGATGGATGCGTGTACGGCCGCGGTGCGGTGGACCAGAAGGCCGGCATGGCCGCCATGGTCTACGCGGGCAAGCTGATTCGCGAACTCGACCTGGCTCCGGACTGCCAGGTCTGGATGGTCGGGTCCGTGCAGGAGGAGGATTGCGACGGGTTGTGCTGGCACTACATCCTTCAGGAGAAATTGCTGGCGCCGGAAATCGTGGTGTCCACCGAACCCACCAACCTGCGGATCCACCGGGGACACCGTGGCCGCATGAACATCGTGGTCGAGGCGAGCGGCCGGTCATGTCACGCCTCCATGCCCCACCTGGGCGAGAATGCCGTGTACAAGCTGGCGCCGGCCATCACGGCCATCGCCGCTCTGAACAACCGTCTGGCCGCAGATCCATTCCTGGGCCCGGGCAGCTGCAGTGTCACCTGGATCGGCTCGCAGAGTCCCAGCCTGAACGCCGTACCTTACGAGGCCGGGTTGCACATCGACCGCAGGTTGACCAGTGGAGAGACGAAGGAATCCGTACTCGGCGAACTGCAGGCCGCTCTGCAGGAAGCGGATGTGCAGACCACAATCCGCGTGCCTTTCTACGAGACACCCACCTGGACCGGCCTCGTCTACCCCATGGAGCAGTATTACCCCACCTGGCTGCTGCCACCCGATCACGCGGCGATCCAGGCGGCCGTCACCACCGCCCGCGGTCTGCTGGAGTGCGAGCCGGAGATCAGCCGCTGGAACTTCAGTACCAACGGCGTGGCCATCAACGGACTACACGGCGTTCCCTGCCTCGGTTTCGGGCCCGGCCGGGAAGAGCTGGCCCACGCACGCGACGAGCACGTGCCCGTTCACGAGGTGACACTCGCCTGCGCCTTCTACGCCGCATTCCCCGGAATATATGGAGCGTGACCAGATGAGCCATTCATTGCGCGGACGTCACTTCTTGTCGACGCAGGATTGGACCGATGCCGAGCTGGAGCTGTTGTTGGCGACGGCCGCCGACCTGAAACGCAGGTTCTACCGGAACGAACCCCACCGCTTGCTCCGAGACAAAACTCTCTTCATGATGTTCTACGAGCAGAGCACGCGGACCCGGAACAGCTTCGAGGCGGGTATGACCCAGCTCGGCGGACACGCCCACGACCTGACTCCGGACAAGCTGCAGATGAGCCACGGCGAGACAGCCACTGACACCGCCATGGTCCTGAGCCGGTACGGCCACGGCATCGCCATCCGCAACTGCGATTGGGGTATCGGCAACGCCTTCATGCATGAGGTGGCTGCCATCAGCCGCGTGCCAGTTCTCAACCTGCAGTGCGATCTGTACCATCCCTGCCAGGCCATAGCCGACCTGATGACCATCCGGGAGAAGTTTCCCGACGAGTGGCGCGGCCGCAAGATCGCCGTCAGCTGGACCTACGCGCCCAGCTACGTGCGTCCCATTTCCGTGCCCCAATCCGAGATACTACTCATGACACGCTTCGGCCTGGATGTGACCCTCGCCCACCCGCCCGAGTTCAAGCTGAAGCCTGAGATCCTCCACCAGGCCGAGGTCAACGCGCGCAAGGCCGGCAGCAAGTTCGAGATCGTCCACGACATGGACGCGGCCTTCGCCGGAGCCCACATCGTCTACCCCAAGTCGTGGGGCTGTCTGGTACACGAACCTGACCGCGACGAGGCGGTTCGCTACATCGAGAAATACCCCGGCTGGATCTGCAACGAGGAGCGCATGAAACTGACGGCCGAGGGCTCCATCTACATGCACCCGCTGCCGGCCAGCCGCGGCCAGGAGGTCACCGACGGCGTCATGGACGGCCCCCACTCGGTGGTCTGGGACGAAGCGGAGAACCGGCTGCACACCGCCAAGGCGCTGATGGCGTTGACCATGTGACCGTCGACGTGGGCGGGCTGCCTACAGTCGTCATGAGGGGAGCGATCGAGATGAGCCACGACGAGAAACCGGTGGGGCCTGCGGACAGTATCGCCCTGACCATCATCCAGGACGGCCGGACGCGGCACGTGACACTACGCGAGCTGTCCGTCGGCAACAAGCTGGCCGGCGACGCGCTGCTTTCACTGCTGGTGGAAAAAGGGATCGTAACCGCCGAGGAATTTCAAGACAAGATCCGACACCTGCAGGAGCAGCACTACCGGCCCGGCAATCCTGCCGGCGCCGATAGTGAGGACGGTTGATCCAGGGGCGGTGAAAACTGATACCCGCCCACACGAGGAGATGGTCGTGACCCGTTCCCTCCCCTCCGCATCCCTCAACCCTTTCTGGACGGGCTATCGATGCAGTATCTGTGACCGCGCCTACGGCCCCGATTGGCGCGGCTTCGTCTGCTCTGACTGCGGTCCGGACGGCATCCTGGATGCGCAGTACGACTACGCCTCTATCGCAACAATTCTGGCGCAGGGCACTCCCTTTGCCACACGCGATCTGGGCGGGATGTGGCGGTTCTCGCCACTCTTACCCCTCACACCTCTCGCACGGCACGCCGCTTGGTCCCTCGGCGGCACTCCCCTGCTTGCCGCCCCGCGGCTGGGCGAGCAGCTGGGCGTACAGCACCTCTGGCTGAAAGACGATACTTGCTTACCGTCGGCCAGCTTGAAAGACAGGGCTTCGGCCATGGCTCTGGTCGATGCGGCTCGGCTGAAGGTGAAACACATCGGTTGCGCCTCCACCGGCAATGCGGCCGCTAGCCTGGCCACCCTGGCTGCACGGGCCGGCATCGCCTGCACGATCTTCGTGCCGTCCGGGGCGCCGGTGGCCAAGCTGGCTCAACTGCTCCTACACGGCTCCCGCGTCGTGCGCGTAGACGGCGATTACGATGCGGCCTACGAACTGTCCTTGCGGGAACTGGCCATCCACGGTTGGTACAGCCGCAACTGCGCCCACAACCCACTCTTGGTGGAAGGGAAAAAAACCGCTGCCCTGGAAATCGCCTTGGACCTGGATTGGCAGACCCCCGACGCGATCTACGTCCCGGTGGGTGACGGCTGCATCATTTCCGCGGTGGCCAAGGCCTTTGCCGAACTGCAGGAGATCGGACTGTGCCAGCAACTGCCGCGTGTCTACGGGGTGCAGGCCGCCGGCGCGGCGCCCATCGCACGCGCCTGGCAGGCGGCTGGTGAGAGCGCCCCCACACTACCCCCTCGCGACATACTGGCTGCTGTCACCCCTCACACGCCCCACACCTGTGCGGATTCCATCGCCGTGGGCGTGCCGCGCAACCGGGTGAAGGCCTGGCGCGGTGTGGCGAAGACAGGGGGCGGTTTCCTCACCGTGACGGACGAGGAGATCCTGGCGGCCGTCGCTCTGCTCGCCCGCGCGGCCGGGCTGTTCGCCGAGCCGAGCGCGGCCGCCGGCCTGGCCGGCCTGATCAAGGCCAAGGGCGAGGGATTGATCGAGGCGGACGAGCGGATCGTCGTCCTCGTGACCGGCCACGGGCTGAAGGACCCAACTTGCGCCCTGGCCGGTGTGGAGCTCCCCGATCCCGTATCCCCCGACTCGCACCTTCAATTTTGAGCTGTCGAGGGCGCGCCGTTCTGTCGGACTGATCTGGTCAGACGTGATAGCGGAGCCTCAGCTCCGCCGGATCCGGGTCGAGATAGACCTGGCCGTCCAGATTGGGTCCGCCGTGCACAACCAGGTAGTGCTTGAGTAAGGTCACCGGCGCAATCAACGGCAGACACCCGGACCGGTAGGCCTCGATCACCTGCAGAATGGACTGTTGCCGGGACGGCGCCAACTGCGGGCTCATCTGTCTCATGACGTACCGCAACACCCGGACGTTCTTCTGCCGGGTCGTCTTGATACGCAGGGCGCTCATGGTGAGCTGGCGGTAGAACGCCTTGAACTCCGCCGGTGTGTAGTCCGCAATGGTTGCCACGAGCCGGTCCAGCTCCCGACCGTGCCGGAGGCTGTGCGCCATCAACAACAGCTTCTGCCGGGCGTGGAACTGGACCACCCTGTCGCGGCTGAAACGACTCGCGAATAGGTTCTGTAGGCGGTAGTAGGCGAACAGTCGCACGACGAAATTCTCGCGTAGCCCGGCGTCGCGCAGCCGCCTCTCCTCCTCCACTGGCAGCAACGGAAATTTCCCTTGCAGAAGAGCAGCGAAGAGGCCACTGCCCTTGCTTACGAGCTTGCCGTGCTCGTCCCGCACCGGGACCCGTGCCATCCCACAACTGGGCGACTTGTCCTGGAGGATGAAGCCACTGAGCCGCAACCCGGCCAGCTCGGCCAAACGGTGAACTGCATACCGGTTCATGCGACCGGTCCAGTCCTCACCGCTCACGTTGCCGATCATGTGCGGAGCGGCGAAATCACCCTCGAGGTGCACCGGTTCACGCGGTACCCCCATGCCGAC
>CBDURX010000121.1:0-6315 GCA_965369485.1 uncultured bacterium
CAGCCTGTCGCGTTCCAGAATGCCACGCCCCTAGTCGAAGAACCGACCATTTATCAAGAGCACTCATACAGAACTGCATCGCATTCTACCACTTGTGATAATCATTTGAAAGAACAAATGACACACGACAAAAATTGACCCCGGACTTGGTTTCATCCCGAGGGCACAACCAAGCTGGACGACGGACCTGGTTGGCAGTAGCCTGTGGCCATTCCGGAGGATCAACCATGAGATCTCGTTACACTTACGCCCATCTTGTCCTGGGCCTGGCGTGCGCACTGTCAGCGGCCGGTCTCACAGCGAGTCCAGTCCCGGCCCAGACGACAACTTCGCATACCTCAGCGGAAGAGGCAACCGCCACAACACCACCCGCAGAGCAGCCAGAGCCCATCGGCCCCATAGCGGCGGCCGACATTGCCACGCGCGCCACCGAGACCAGCACACAGCTGCGCGAGATCCACCAGGCTCTCTCACCGACCACCGCCGTTGCGGGCATCGAGGAAGGGCTACCGGTGTTGCAGCAGGAAATCGCCCAGATGGAGGCAAAACCGGAAAGCCTGCAACCGGAGGACCACACGGTGCGCAGCCTCGAGGAGGTCCGGAGGCAGTGGCTGCACTACGGATCCCAGCTGACGGAACGACAGAAGATCCTCGAAACTCGCTCCCAGGCCCTAGACAGCCAGCGTCGCGATCTCGACAGTGTGCGCGAAACCTGGCAGTTGACGCACGACTCAACGCAGGAACAGGAACTGCCCCCGGCGGTTGTCGAGCGCATCGACAAGGTGCTCCTGGACATCACCACGGTACAAACCGAGTTGCGCGAGCGGGTCAATTATGTACTGACCCTGCAGAACACCATAGCCGAGATGGGACTCCAGATCTCGGGGGCCATGGACCGGATCGAGACCGCCCTCGAAATAAACCGCCGGCACATCTTCAGCCTCGAGCAACCTCCTCTGTGGGAGGCCCTTTTCTCATCCCGCGACGACACGATCACTGACACGAAGTTCGTTGACTCCTGGCAGCGTGTGATCAGCGGTATACGGGATTTCTTCAAGAACTACAGAAACGAGATCATATTCCACCTGGCTCTCTTCATCGCCTTGTCTCTGTTCGCTCTCCTGCTCCACCATCGCAACCGGGGCCGCTCCTTCAAGGAAGAAAGCCTGCAGATCACCCTGGATATCCTCGCCCGCCCCGTGGCCGCATCGTACATTGTCAGCGTGCTCCTGACGGGCATTCTGTACCCCAACGCACCCATCGTTATCTATGATCTCGCAGCCATCCTTGTCATACCGGCCTTGGCGCGCCTCATCCCCGTGCTGTTACCGCAAAAGATTCGCAAACCTGTGTACGGCCTGTTCCTCTTGTACTTCCTGGCACATCTGTACGATCTGATCGTCGGACAAGACCTCCTGCAGAGACTGCTGCTACTCCTGCTGACAGCCCTGGCTCTTCTCGGTCTCGTGCGCACCATGCGCTCCGGCGGTCCCTTCGCCAGCCTCAGCCATGCAGGTTGGCAGCGTGTCCGCTGGCTCGCGATACGGTTGGGCGGCCCACTCCTCGGTTTCTCCCTCGTCTGGAACATCCTGGGGGGCGTAACCCTGGCGGAAACCCTGGCCTGGGCGTTCCTTTACAGCTCCTTCCTCGGGGTGCTGGTGTACGCTGCCGTACGGGTCTTCGAGGCACTCATCGCTCTCTCGCTCCGCTCACGCGCCGCCCATTCTCTCAACTCGATCCGTCTGCACTACCGCGCCCTGCAACAACGTATCGTCCGACTGGCACAGATTACCCTCACGGTTCTCTGGCTCAATGCCACCCTCAAACTCTTTCAGATACAAGAGCCGGTCGTGACAGCACTGACGAGTTTCCTGCGAGATCCCCTGGTGCTGGGCAATTTCAAGATCTCCCTGTTGAACATCATCCTCTTCGTGGTGATCCTGTGGGTTACCTCGCTGCTATCGCGGATCGTACGTTACCTGCTGAAGGATGATATCCTCCCGCGCGCCCATCTCACGCGCGGCCTGTCGTCCACCGTGTCCCTGCTCGCCAACTATGTGGTCATGGGCGTCGGAATCCTTCTCGCCTTTGCCGCCGCCGGCCTCCAGGCTGGACAGCTGACCATCCTGGCCGGTGCCCTCGGCGTGGGCATCGGTTTCGGCCTGCAGAACATCATCAATAACTTCGTCTCGGGCTTGATCCTCATCTTCGAGCGCCCGGTCCAGATCGGCGACACCATCGAGGTCGGTACTCTCATGGGCAAGGTCACGCGCATCGGCATCCGCGCCAGCACGGTGCGCACTTTCCAGGGCGCTGAGGTCATCGTGCCGAACGGGAATCTGATCTCGAACGAGGTGGTGAACTGGACCCTCTCCGACCAGCTCCGCCGGCTGGAAATTCAGGTGGGCGTGGCCTACGGCACCGATCCCCAGACCGTCCTCGACCTTCTGGTCGAGGTGGCCAAGAGCCACGAGAGCGTGCTCGACACACCTGAGCCGTTCGCTCTCTTCCAGGGCTTCGGCGACAGCTCCCTCGATTTCGTTCTGCGGTGCTGGACAGGAGATTTCGAGAACTGGGTCACAGTCGACAGCGAGGTCACCGTGGCTGTGCACGGCGCACTTGCGAAGGCAGGCATCGAGATTCCCTTCCCCCAGCAAGACTTGCACGTACGATCGCTCGATCCGTCGGTCTCGGCTGCGTTCGAGAAGAAGGGCGATTCGTAAAACCGGGAGCCGTCGTGCCGCGCGATCGCATCTTCGCCGCGACCATCTTGGCCTTGCTGCTTCTGACGGCCGTCTTGCACGTCCTCGGGGCGGACCCGCTGCGCGAGTCTTTCTGGGGCGTTCACCAGTACGGCTTCTGGCACCCTTCCCTGCTCGTCGTGGCCACAATGTTTCTGCTGGCCAGCGGATTGCTGCTGCGACCCGGTGCGACGAACCACCTCACCTTCCTGCAGCGTTGGCCCACGTGGGAGAGTTGGAGCAACTGGCGGCGCATCGGCGCCCTGGCTCTGCCGGCGGTCGCCGCCGGTGTCTTGTTCTGGCTGGGCCGGACGGGCCACGTGATCCTGGGCGACGGCAGCATTCTGGTGATCAACATCTCACACGGGGAAGCCTTCCACCCGCGCGAGCCGTTGACGGCCATCCTGCAGCAGGGCATTTACCGGTTAGCGAGTGGGCTCTTCACTGCCGGCGAGGTGGCGCCACGGGACGTGGTCCACGACAGCCTGGCCCTGGGTAGCGTTCTGGCAGGTGTTCTGTTCGTGCCGGTGGTCTGGTTCCTGGCGCGAGAGTTGGTGGCACTGGTCAGGCTGAAGAACGACGGCGAGGACGAGGCCGACTGGTCCGGCAGCGCGACCGTCCTGACAGCCTTGGTCATCCTGAGCCAGGGTTACATCCTGCTCTTCTGCGGTTACGTCGAAAACTACACCTTTTACACCTTGGCCTCGGGGCTGTACCTCTGGCTGGCATTGCGTTCGTTGCGGATCGACGGCTCGCTGCTGCCGCCGGCCGTCGCGTTGATTCTGGCCTTGTGCCTGCACCTGGCAGCCGCCGTGTTCCTCCCGTCCTTCCTCGTCCTGATCGCACACGGCCTCTTCAGAAAGCAGACCTTCCGAGCAACCTTGAGGGAGTTGGCCGCTGGTGTGGTCCTCGTCCTGGTAGCCGCCTGGATGCTGTCCTTGGCGGCGGGTCAGTACAATCTGTTTGCGACGCTGGTGGAGGTGACGCGTCTGGCCCTGCTCGACGGAGGGGAGAACGTCTCCGGTTACCTGCTGTCGGCGAACCACCTACGCGACTTCATCAACGAGCAGCTCCTGATCGGTCCCCTGGGACTTTTCCTCTATGTCCCCGCGGCTGTGATCGTCGTTAAGAGGGGGGCCGGCCGGCACCCGGCCATCCTGTTCCTGTTGACGGCGGGGCTGGCTCATCTTGCGGTGAGCTGGTTGGCCGGAGAATCCAACCTGGGTTATGCCCGTAACTGGGACCTGCTGGCCCCGGGCTCGCTGACCTTCACGGCGGCGGGTCTGGGCATGTTCTACGTCACGGGTAAACGTCTGCGGCTCGCCGTCCCCCTCGTACTTTGCGCCCTCGTCGTCTCCCTGTACCACACCGTGCCGTGGGTGACGCTGAACAGTTCGTTCGAGCGCTCATTCGCGCGCCTGAAGACTCTGCCCAGTAGCCGAGGCATAACCGAGGCCAACGTGGCCCGCTGGTACCTGCTGCAGGGGGACCGGGAGCAGGGCAAGATCTGGCTACAGAAGGCCTTGGTGGCCAATCCTTATAACAACAATGCTTACTACATGCTCAGCACGTTGCTCAGTGACGAGGAGAACTACACCGCTGCCGCCGAGGCTCTGCGCCGCGCCGTATCGGTGCGTCCTGACAAGACCGAGTATCGCCAGCTTCTGGTTCAGGCCCTGCTGGCCGCCGGTGCCTTCGAGGAGGCGCGCTCCGCATGCGAGGTCCTGCTAAGCGCTTTGCCGGAGGAACCACGCGTGTGGGAGCAGTACGGTCTGGTTCTCATGTCGCTCGGCCGGGACGAGGAGGCGCGGCGAGCCTTCGCTCGGGTCAAGAGTCTGGCACCCGCCGAACTCGAAACAGCCGTTAAAATCGGTGGGTTCTTCTTGAAACGCGGCAACACTCACTTCGCAGCGCGGCGGTGGATCGACGCCATCATCGCCTACGAAGAGGCCCTCGCCTACTCCCCCGGCCTGACCGACGCGTCTCTGAACCTGGGGTACGCCCTGGTGCAGACAGGACGGAACGAGGAAGCGGTGCAAACCTGGCGCCAGGTTTTGGCAATCACGCCCGACTCGATCCTGATGCTCCTGAATCTGGGCTCCATCTTGCACGCCCTGGGCCGTGACAGCGAGGTGTCTCCCTGCTTGGAGCGAGCGCTCCTTCTCGATCCGACACCCGAGCAGGCCGAGCAGATCGGGCAGCTGCTGGCGGAGATTCACGAGGCAGGTCCCTGACGCGCAATCATGAGGACACATCAACCCGCATTATTCCCTAATCGAGCTGGAAACATCCGGAGACAATGCTGTATTCGTCACGCGAACGCAGGGCATACCAGGCGAACCAGAAGCTGTGGATCGAGGTGGCCATCTGCGGCGAGTCGCCCAGGAACACGGCGATCGTTGCGGGTCGCTCCAGGCAAACGAAGCGCAAGAGGGTGCCGCCCTGGGTCGTGCTCCACTCGCCGCCTTCATCACCTTCACGGTTTTCACGGTCTTTACGGCCTTCACCGCTTACATCACCATCCTCACAACACGCCACCAGGAAGCTCAGAGGGTAGACTCCCCACACTCCCCCTGCGTGCACGGCGACGATCCTCTCCTTGAAGCGAACCTTCTCATCTCCCAGCAGCGGCTGGCGCGGCAAAGGCTGCACGGGAAAACGCAGCTGGTCCGAGGCGCGGTACACGCCGTAGGGGCTGCGCTTGTACCGCTGGCGGAATTCCTGGGCAGGCAGCGGCAGTGTCGTGGCCGGGTGCCAGCGGCGCCAGGTTTCCCAGGTCACCACGGCGCAGGGCAAGATCTCCAGGACCCGGCCAGCCGCCGCCGCCGGGCCTGCCACGGCCCGCCCTTGCAGCTGGCTCCAGAGACTTTCACCGGTGGCCTCGGGCCGCCGGTCGTACATCAGCAGGTTGGAGTTATAGAGCAGACCACTGAATCCGAACTCGAGGGTGTCCCCCGCAACCACCCTGGCAAAGACGACACTGCTCTCACAGAGGGGATTGAAGGTGATGGCACTGGGACGGCCGGCCAGGGTGTCGTTGGCCACCTCGTGCCAGTTCAGCATCCGCAGCGGGTAGGCCCTGGCCACGCCGCGGCTCACCACTCCGATGACCCGATCACTGGGCACCAGGTACTTGCCCCGCTCGGCCTTATTCAGCGAGTCGACCTCACCCACGCTCACCAAGGGCGGCAGCACCAGCGCCGGCAGGCCGTCCTTGGGCATGCCCGAGGCGACGACCTCGGCGCGCGGGATCAGGCTGTATGACCAGGTGAAGCCGTAAGTCGCGATATCCTTGCCATCGCCCACGGCAGACACGCGTCCGGAGCTCAGCAGAGTGCTCAGGTGCCAGATGACAACGACGACCACGATGACCAGCGCCAGCCCGAGGACCCAGGCTGCACTGTGCAGGGGATGAGGTGATGGCCGGTCGTAAGCGTCAGCGGTCACGAATCACCTGCGAAGGCGGTGGCACGCGGCATCGCGGCCGTAGTCACCGGGGCCGGGTCGTTCCCATCAGCCGCCAGGAGTATCTCGCCGCCGGCCGGGCCGCGATCCGCCACCATCAGGCCGAGCA
>CBDURX010000122.1:0-6295 GCA_965369485.1 uncultured bacterium
CCTCCTTCAACCGGCACTCCCGTATCCTCGGCCAGCATCTCCCTGTCGATGACGCCGGCCGCGGCCAGCAAGCGCGCCTGGGCCAAGTTCAGCGACACGATGGCGCGGGCCAAATCCAGGCGGGCCTGAGCCAGGGTGTCCTGGGCGTCCAGTACCTCCAGAGCCAGGGCCGTGCCGGATTCGTAACGAGCCCGGCTGATGCGGAGATTGGTCTGCGCCGCTGCGAGGCCTTCCTGGGCCAGCGGAATCTTCCGGCGTGATGCCCGCACCTCGCTCTGCGCCATTTCCGTCTCCGCCAGCGCTCTCTGCTCGGCCTCGGTGATCTTCAGACGGGCCACCTGTTTCTCGGCGCTTCGCTGCTTGATGCGGCCGAATTTGTCCAGAGAGATGGACCAAGCCAGAAGGATCTGACTGTCGGTGCGGTCGTCCAGATCGTTACGGCTAGCGCCAATGTTGTGCAGGTTCCAGCTCGCCATCAGCTCGGGGCCGAACAGGTCCCACCAGGACGCGTAACTCTTCTGCGCGGCGACCCCCTCGTCCTTGCGGGCCGCCTCCACATCGGGTCGGTGCAAGGCGGCTTCGGTTGCGTCCCAGGACTCACGCGGCGGCTCGACGCTCAACGGGATCAGCTCTCTTTCGGCCGGTTCGAGGATCACCCGCGGATCGAGACGCAGGACTTCGGCCAGCCTGACGCTCACGACCTCCCAGATCTGCCTCGCCTGCACCTGCTGTTGGCGGTCGGAAGCCAGCTTGGCCTCCGCCCGTGCTACCTCGGAGCCACGACCCAGGCCCGTCTCCGCCCTGGCCTCGGCGATCTGCACGAACCGCTCGCTGTCGGCGACGAGGGCCTCGGCGATCTGCACCCCGATGCGCGCCAGAAGCAGGTGCTGGTACAGCTCCGTGACCCGCAGCAGCAACCGCTGTTTCCGGTCGAGGGTCTTCAGCACGGCGGCGCCGACGTCACGCCCCGACGCGATGGACTCGTGGATCTGCAGGCCAATGTTGATGCGATACACCGCCGCGACCATGCGGTCGTAAGTGTCGTAGTCGACCTCGCGGATCGCACCGAAGCTGCCCTGCATGCGCCCCTCGCGGCTGCGCACGAACCCGCCGAACTGCAGGGCAGGCAGCAAGCCCCCGTAGCTGGACTGTGCCCTGCCGCGAGCGATCTGCTCTTCCGCCTTGGCGAGGGCGAGATCGATGTTGTTGGCCAGAGCCAGATACAAGACCTCGTCGAAGACGATGGCGCGCAACGATTCTGCAGCGGGTGTTTCCGTCACAGCCTCGATGGAAACCGCTACTTCCTGCGCCTCATTCTCGTCCACTGCACCGCGAGCGGGCAGTGCGAGCAAGCCCAGCAGGGAACAACTCACTATCGCCACCACCGTCGTCCCCATCACCTTTGCCCCTCCTTCTCACGGACCCGGACCGCTTCTCCGTCGCTCAGCAGGTGCGGCCCCGCAAGGACCAGAGCCGTATCCGTGTCCAGGTCCCCTCGCACGATCACCTCGGCGCCGTTATCCTCCAGAATGACCACGGGGACGCGCCTCACCACACCGCCCTCCACGCTGAACACGCCCGGTTTCCCTTGCCGTAGCCGCAGGGCGGTGGCCGGGATCGTCAGCGCCTGGGGAATGTCCCGGTAACCGAACTGGACTGTGGCGTACATGCCGGGACGGATCCGGCCGCCGTCGCTGTCGAGGTCGATCTCGACGCGCATGCTGCGACTGCTGGCTGTCAGGACGTTGGCGCAGCGGGTGATCTCGCCGGCGAAGACCTCGCCGTAGAAGGCGTCGAGAGTGAAGGTTACCGGCAGGCCCGACACTACGAAGGGAGACACTACCTCCGGCACGTTGAATACGAGCCGCACCTTGTCAATGCGCACGACCTCCAGGATCGGCTGGCTATCCGTATTGTCGGCCACGACCAGGGCACCGGTGTCGAAGTGCCGCCGGGTGACGATGCCGTCGAAGGGCGCCCGCACGGTGGTGTAGGCCATCAAGGCGCGCAGTGCCGTCACGTTCGCCTCGGCCACGGTCACCTCGGCCCTGGCGACCTCCATCTCAGCCTCCGCCAGGTCCACGTTTTGTTCGCTCATGGCCCCCGGCTCCCGCGCCAGCAGATCGGCGCGGCGCCGGTAGGTCACCTCCTTCAGCTTCGCCATGGCCCGCGCCTCGACCAGGGCCGCCTCGGCCTGGTGCAGCTGAGGCGCCATCTCCGGCACATCGATCACGGCCAGCACTTCACCGCGCTTGATCCGATCTCCGATGTCCACGTTTACTTGCGCGAGAAAACCGGTGATCTTGGCGTAGAGCGCCGCCTCCTCGTAAGGTTCGATGGTGCCGGACAGTGTCAGCTTCGCTTCGACATCCACCCGTGTGGGACGGACCACGACGACCACGGGCCGATCTTTGCCGACCTGGTCGCTCGCCGAACCAGCTTGGTCACCAGCTGCCCCGGCATGTTCCTCCGCTGCCGTCTTCGAGGCCGATGTGCCGTCTGATCCGCAGCCAGCCACCAGTCCCACCGTCAGCACGAGCAGTGCGCGCAGTCCGGGCAGCACGCACCCACACCAGATGGACCGCGATGATATGGACCGCGACAATAGGGATCGCCGTAACCCGTTGATATTCACCACCAATAATCTCCTTTACCGTTACTACTTCAGGGCGCCGCTCTATGAAGATGAAGCACTGTTCACCAGTTCCGGCGCAGGCCGCCGCTTGAATACCACGTAGAGACACGGCACCACGAACAGCGAGAGGGCCGCCGCCCCGATGACGCCGCCGACGATGGCGCGCGCCAACGGAACGTTGGCCTCGGCGCCGCCGATGCCGATGGCCATGGGGGCCAGGGCCAGACAGGTACTGAGTGAGGTCATCAGAATGGGCCGCAACCGCAATCGTGCAGCGTAAGTGATGGCATCGCTCACGGATGCACCCTCTTTCAGACTCCGGTTGGCGAAATCCACCAGCAAGATGCTGTAGGCCACGACGATGCCCACCATCATAATGGCGCCCATTGCCGCCATGACGCTCAGCGGGGTACCGGTGACGAACAGAATCACCGCGATGCCCACCACTCCCAGCGGGATCGCGAGCAACACCACCAGTGGATCCACGAATGAGCGAAACTGCAAGACCAGCACCAGGTAGACCAGGATCACCGCCAGAGCGAAACCGCCGAAGAACTGCTCGAATGTCTCACGCATGATGCCCACCTCGCCGGTCATGATGTAGCTGTAGCCCTTGCCGGCAAAATCGGGTCCGTTCACCTCGAAGTAGGTTCCGCGGTCGGATTCCTTGACCACCGGCTGCAGCTCCTCGGATCGGGACAGTTGCTTCTCGATGTCCACCACCACCGTTCCGATGTCGTACCCGGGCATGGTCGTGGCGTAGACATCGATGACCCGCGTGATGTTGCGGTGGTTGATGACGGCTGGGCCGGTAGACCGCTCGATGCGCACCAGGTCGCGTAGCGGCACCAGATCGCCTCCGGCGGACCCGTTGATGGGTACGTCCCGCAGTGTTTCGAAGGACACCAGGTCGGACTCGTCGTACTGGGCGCCGATGAAGTAATGATTGCCGTTGCGCTCATCGACCCAGAAGGCCGGATCGAAGCCGATGCTGGAGTTGGTCACCGTCACCAGGTTCTTCATGATGTCTTCCACGGTGATACCGGAGTAGGCCGCCTTCACCCGGTCGATCTGAATATCGATGATGGGATAGTCCATACGCTGGGCGATACGCACGTCCGCCGTGCCGGTCACCGCCGCCACCTCGCGGGCGATGATGCCGGCGATCGTCTCGGACGTGAAGAGGTTGCTGCCGGAGACCTGGATGTGGATCGGTGCGGGCTCGCCCAGGTTCACGGCGGCCGTCATCAGGCCACCGGTGTCGAAGGAAAACTCGACCCCGGGATACTCGTCCTGCAGGATCTCCCGCAGACGCGCCACGTACTGGAATGTTCCCGGCATTCCCCGCTTGTTCTTGAGCTGGACCAGCACGAAGGCGTCCATGGGCCCGGCATTGGGCGTGTAGGCTGCGGGCCAGTCCATCAGCACGCCGGCGTTGGAAATGATCATGCGCAGGTTGGAGTCGGGGTGCCGCTCCACCTTGGGGTACTCGGGATCCGGCTCGCCGATCTCGGCGATGATGACCCTCTCGACCTCCGTCAGGACAGCCTCCGTCTTCTCGATGCGCGTGCCCGAGGGCAACCGCACCAGCATCTGGAACTGGCCGGCGTCCACCTGAGGGAACAACTCTCCACCCGTGAACTTCAGCAGCAGGACGCTAAGGATCAGCAGCACGGTGGCGCCTGCCAGCACGACCCAGCGTCGCGCCAGCAGCTTGCGCACCAGACCGGCGTAGGCGTGGGCCATGGACCAGCCGGCTTCTCTCTCTTCATCCCGGGAACTCTCATCGACCTCGCTATCACCGGCACCGCGGGCGCTGGCTCCCCGGAATATGCGGGCGCAAAGGGCCGGCACCAGCGTGATGGAAAAAAGGTAGGAGGCTCCCATGGCGAAGGTGGCCGCCGCCGCCAATGGGCTGAAGAGGTAGCTGGCCATGCCCGAGAGGAAGGTGACGGGGAAGAAGACCACACAGAATGTCACTGTCGAGACCAGGACCGGTATGACCACCTCGCGCGTACCGTCCAGGGCCGCGTCGAAGGCGGTCTTGCCCCGCTCCACATGGCGGACGATGGATTCCACCACCACGATGGACTGATCGATGAGGATGCCGATCACCAGCGCCAGCCCGCCCAGGGTCATGGCGTTCAGGGTCGCACCGGTGAAATAGAGGCCGATCATGGCGGCCAGGATCGCCAGCGGCAAGGTCAGCAACACCACCAGGGTGGGCCGCAGCCGGCGCAGGAAGACGAACACCACCACGGCGGCGATGACCGCACCCAGCAGCCCCGCCAGCTGCAAGGATTTCAGGGCATAACGCACGTAGACCGATTGGTCCAGCACCACCTCCAGGGCCAGATCCCGGGCCCGCGGGTCCAGCTCGCGCAGCCGCTGCAGGATGCGTCCCAGGTTGCGCTGGATGGCATCCACGATCTCGATGGTGTTGGCCCCCGGCTGACGATAGATGGGGATGTAGACCTGGCGCCGGCCGTTCACACGCACCACGTTGCTCTGGATCTGGGCCGAGTCCCTCGCCCGCGCCACGTCCCGCAGCAGCACAGGCACGCCGTCACGCATGGCGATAGGGATGTCGTTGAGGTCCTCCACTCGCTTGGGCATGGAGTTGGCGAAGATCTGGTAGTCGATGTCCCCCGCCTTCAGGTTTCCGGCGGGAATGAAGACGTTTTGCTGCTTGAGGGCCTCGACCACGTCCATGGGCGACAGGTCCCGCGCCTCCAGCTTTTCCCGGTCGAGATAGGCCATGATCCGCCGCAGCTTGCCGCCGTACACCGCCGGCGCGATCACACCCCGGATCGACTGCAGCCGATTGCGCAGCTCGTAGTAGGCGACGTCGTACAGCTCCTTCTCGTTCATGGTGGGGCTGGAGACGCTCACCAGGCAGAGCGGCAGCGACGCGGTGGGGTCGAACGGCATCACCATGGGCGGGATGGTGCCGGGCGGCAGGTAGAACATGTCGCTCATGGCGTAGGAAGTGACCTGGCTCATGGCCGTCTCGAGACTGATGCCCTCGTGGAAGAAATCCTTCACCACGCAGACGCCCAGCATCGCCTTGGCTTCCTGGTGCTCGATGCCCACGGACTGGCCGGTCCAGCGCTCCAGCCGGCTCATGATGTCGCGCTCCATCACTTCCGGCGGCATGCCGGGGTAGAAGGTGACGATCTGCACGGCCGGGGTCTTGAAGATCGGCAGCAGGTCGGCGGGGATCCTCTGGTACGAGGTGATGCCGAGGACGATGGTGGCCAGGGCCAGCACGATGACGGCATGGGGGTTACGCAACGCAAATTTGATCATCTAGCTACTCGACTTCTCCAGTCGGTGGCGAGGGATGGATCGCAAAGGGGACCGCCTGGGCAAGACGTCCCATCATCTAAGACAGATGATACATCTAAATCAGATGAAAATGATCGTGAATACCATTATAGCGCGATTGAGCTAATGCGCTTGGCCGAGAGTGTATTGCGATGCGGCACAGCTTGTTTACACGTGTAGACTTATGGTAGTGGCTTCGAAATTGTGTCTGCTCAAGTCGTGGTGGGACAGCGTCTTCGGGCTAACCACGCCGTTGACCGGGCGTCTGGAAGGGCCCGGGAGCCACGGATGGCGGAGGGCCCCGGAAGTCGAGTGAGACGGCCACAGGAGGTG
>CBDURX010000123.1:0-6273 GCA_965369485.1 uncultured bacterium
CCAACACCCCCGCGGCCTATGCCGTACCCACCACCCCCGGTGATGTATACTGGATCTGGGCTGGTCCCGGCGTGTTGGTCGATCTGACAGACTTCATCTACACACTTGAAGTTTGCGGTGCCCAGTACGAGGTCGTTCCCACGGAGAGCGCCTCCTGGGGCGAAATGAAGAGCCTGTACAAGTAAGTCTGACCCGACAGTCTCACTTGTTGTCTGAGAAGAGGACCGGGGGATCACCCCCGGTCCTCGATTTTGTGCCCCAACCTTCAGCCCGTATTATTCCCCTGTGACCAATCTCACCGTTTCAGTGACGACGCGCTCACGACCCTGGATCTGAATCATTCACCGCCGTCCTCGCCGTTGTCCTCACCGCCGTCTTCACCGCCTGCCACATCGACCCCGGGTGCGCCGAGTTCGGGGAAGCTCTCCCGCAGCGAGAACTCCGCACCGAACTGGGCCAGGAATTCCAGGCCCAGGCCCCGGGAGGCCACGTAGAGCGGCAGCAGCAGCACGGTGCCGACGAAGGGAATGGAGATGACCACGAGTCCCACACAGCAGGTCACGATGGCGAACACAAAGACAGCCACGCCGACGCCGATATACAGCATCAGGTAGAACAGCGCGTAGAGGAGGAAGTGCGGGAGCTCCCGTTGGAGCAGTGGCAGGAACATGCGCCAGGCCGCAGTGATGGTCAGATCGTGCTTGTACATCAACGGCACCACGAAGTGGTCCACCAGCAGTTCGATGAAGGATGCAACCAGGCCGAGGATGATCCCGAGCCCCACCACCGCGACCAGGCCCGCTATCCCCATGCCCTGCACGACTCCGTCGCCAAACAGGGGCAAGGTCATCAGAACTCCGGACAGCAGAAGCGTGCCCACCACCAGCAAGGTCGCCAGGGTGAACAGGACACGCCACAGGAACAGTGAGTCGGCCAGCCTGGCGAAGAGGCGCCACGGATCACGGACACGGGAGCGGTTGTGGACCACGTTGTCGAGGAACATGAAGGCGCCGCGCGAGCTGAGCCACATCAGCAGCAGCAACACCAGCAGACCCGCAAGGACCAGGAAGATCACCAGCGCGATCTCGAGGCCGCTCTCCAGGAAATCCCGGATCCGGTCCGCCGTCCCGGTGGCCATATCTTCCCAGTCCAAATGCTTGTAGTGCGATTGGAAGCGGGAACCTGTGTGGCTAGCCGAGGTGCCGCCTTCGGCCAGCGTGGCCAGCCACGCCGTGAAACCCAGGCCGAACCACTTGCCGAGATCGAAAGGCGAGAACAGGATCAGCTTCATGCGCCCCCAGGCGCGCATCAGCGGCTCGGTCAAGGAAATCATCATCTCACTCCAATTCCCAGGGAATGATCCAGCATCCTGCTACTTATCCCAGATTCACTGCGTACGATCAATCGCTAACACCTACCCGCGCGGAGGGCGGGTTTATTCGGCGCAGAGGAAACGCCGCGGCAATATTTCCTTGCCCCTTCCTGTAACTTTTCCCCTCATTCACGTATATTAGTAGTATAAGCAACTAATACAGTGAGGGGGCTCCATTGTGAACAGTTCAGCCGATCCGTCCCTGGTTGCCCTGGGCTTGACCCAGCTGGAGGCCGACATCTATACATTTTTGCTGCGGGAGTCCCCGTCCACGGGATACCGCGTGGCCAAGAGTCTCGGCAAGCCGGCCGCCAACGTGTACAAGGCCATCGAGACCCTGGAGGCCAAGGGGGCCGTCGAGATCGACGACGGCCGGACCCGCCTCTGCCGTCCCGTACCCGCGGCCGAGCTGCTCGACCTGCTGGAACGGCGTTTCAAGAGGAACCGGGACCAGGCGGCGGCATCCCTGCAGCGGTTGCCGGGACCGGCCCAGGACAGTCGCGTATACCAGATAAATCACCGCGATCAGCTGTTCGGCAAGTGCCGCCACATGCTGGAGACAGCCCAGCGCGTCGTCCTGGCGGACCTGTTTCTGCAGCCACTGGACGAGCTGCGCCCGGATCTCGAGCAGGCCGTCGCACGCGGCGTGAAGGTTGCCGTCAAGAGTTACGCTACCGACAGTGAGATTGCCGGCGCCCAGGTTATCCTCGAGCCGGAGCACGAGAGGATCCGCAAGCGGTGGCCGGTCCAGTGGATCGTCATGGTGTCCGACGGTGCAGAGATGCTGATCGCCTTGCTGACCAAGGACGGGACACGTGTGATCCAGGCTGTCTGGAGCGGTAGCCCCTTCCTGTCCTGGAACCACCACTCGGGTCTCAGCTCCGAGCTGGCTTACACCGCTCTGCGCCGGGAAATGGCGCACGGGGCCAGTCTAGAGACCCTCCATCGAACCAATGCCGGATTCGAGCCCTTCCTGGCGCCCGAGGCGCCAGGTTACTACCGCCTGCTTCGCCAGCTGGGACTTTCCCCCGACGAAGCCGGCGACATCAGCCCGCAGTAGGACCTTCATGAATAATGCGGGCTACTAGGAGGTCCATCGTGTTCTGCCTGCGCTTGTTCATCTTGCCACTGCTCATCGCTCTCGCTTTCCAGGCCACCTGCGAATTCGCAGCGGTGGAGGTGGCCACCGCCGCCGAAATTCAAGAGACCGCAGAGATGCCGGATCCTGCTGCGTTGCAAATGGTCCTCGACGGCTGGGCGAAGGCCCTCGGCGGTCGGGAGCGACTGGCCGCTGCCGGTATTCGTCACAGCCGGATCCGGGTACAGATGTTTGGCTTCGACGGTGTCGTCGAGGACTGGCTGGCCCCGGACGGTCGGCACCGTTTCGACCTGGACCTGGGCGGTATCTTCAAGATAACGCTGGTGCGTACGCCCGAGGTTTGCTGGATCATGGATCAGAACGGCAAGGTCTCCGAGCAAGCCGGCAAGGACCTGCAGGACGAGATCACCTCCGTGTACCTGGAAACCTGGTCCCACCTGCTGCCCGGCCAGGGGCCTGATCGGATGCCTGACCGGATGCCCGGCCGCGTGGAGTATCTGGGGCGGGATGCGGACAGCGGATACCACGCCGTCCGCTGCCTGCCCGAGAACGGCACACCGATCACCTTTTACATCGATGGGAAAAGCATGCTGCCTGTGCGATCGGAACAGCCCTTCCACAGCGGCGAGACCATGACCGCCGCCTACGAGGACTGGCGCGAGATCGAGGGCATCCTCCATCCCGGTCGCGTCGTACAGACCACCGGCACGCCGGAGAACGACATCGTGGCGACCCTCTTGACGGTGACCTACGGTGAGAACCCGCCACCGCGGACCTTTGCCAAGCCTGTCGAAAGCGCCCAAGACTACCGCTTCACTACCGGTCACGAGGCCCGGAACATCCCCCTCGATCTGAACGGTGTGCACATCTTCCTGCAAGTGCGCATCAACGACTCCAAGCCGCTCTGGCTCATCCTGGACACCGGCGCCTCGGCCACAGTCATCGACAGCGAGCTGGCCCGGGAGCTGGGCTTCACCCTCGAGGGCAAACTGATGGGCGGCGGCGCCGGCGAAGGCAAGGCCGAGGTGAATTTCATCAAGGATGCCTCGTTCAGCGTGCCCGGCGTGGAGGTGACCGGCCAGACGGTAGCCACCATCGCCCTGTCCAAGATCCTGGAGGCGCGTATCGGCCGCCGTATCGATGGTGTCCTCGGCTACGACTTCATCAGCCGCTTCGTCGTGGAGATCGATTACCAGCACAGCAAGCTGCACCTCTACGACAAGAACTCTTACTCGTACGAGGGTGACGGGGAAGTGGTGCCCATCCGGTTGGTAGGTAGTCAGCCCCACTGCGACGCTGTCATCAGTGTGCCCGGGCGCGAGCCCATTCCCTGTGACTTCCTCATCGACACCGGGGCCGGCTCGGCTCTCAGTTTCAGCAAGCCGTTCACAGATGAGCACGATCTGCTTACCGCTTTGCCCCGGAAATTCATATCGTCCGGAGGCTTCGGGATCGGCGGCGAGTCCAAGAGTTACATCGGTCGCATCGAGGGGTTGAGGATCGGCAGCCTGGAGTTCGCGTCCCCTGCCTGCTCATTCAGCCTGGACGAGAAGGGCGTCGGTGCCGACGCCACCACGGCCGGGCTGCTGGGCGGGCGCATCCTGGAACAGTGCACCGTGATCTTCGACTACGAGGGGCAGAGGATGATCCTGGAACCCACCGCACGGTTCGGATCACCCATCGAACTGGATATGAGCGGCTTGACCTTCGACACCGGCGGTCGCGGCGACTGGCACACCTTCACGGTGCGACACGTCGTCGAGGGCTCGCCGGCGTACCAGGCGGGCGTGGAGGTCGGCGACGTCATCGTATCCGTGGATGGACAGCCGGCCAGCGCGCTCCGGGCCGTCGACCTGGCCAACATGTTTCGCGAGGATGGGAGCAAGATCGTGCTGGGCATCCGGCGCGGTGAGAATAACCTCGAGAAAACCCTGAAGCTGAAGCCGTTCGTCTAGCCCGGGTCATACGGGCTGGCCATGGGGCCATTACTCACGAAACACGGAACTCGCCCCGCAAGAAACAGGTACCAATCTCCATGCGGAACAGGTGGCCGGGAGTCGAGTGAACACAAGCGCGCCCGGCTCGCGGCTGCCACATATGAGTAATGCGGGTTAGATCCCGGTACTGAGGAGGTCCATCATGGATTCCCTCGCACCCCTGATCAATGTGCTCGTGGTGCTGGCGGTCCTGAGCGTGGCCGCCGAGCGCATCACCAACTTCTACAAGCTGAAGCGGGCCGAGCTGCGTGGAGATCCGTACCCGGCGAGCAGTACAGAGCTCAAATCACGCGAGCGTGGCATTCTCCAGGGCAGCTTGCTGGTCGGAATCGCCCTGGCCGTCCTGGTCAAGGCGGACTTCTTCGAGATCATGACCCATCTCGAACACCCCTGGCAAACTCTGGGGTGGTTGCAGGTACGGGACTACAACTGGACCCGATCTCCGGCCGCTGCCAACCTCGGCACGGTTCTGTACGCTATTTTCGGCTGCGTTGTCACAGGCGTAGGGCTCGGCTTCGGCAGTAAGTTCTGGCATGACACGCTGGACCTCATCTTCGGTTTGAAGGAAAGGGCTCGGGCTTATCAGAAACGGGCTCGTGGGGAGGGAGAGAAAGGCTGACTCCGCGCGGGCTGATCCTGCACTGGCTGACCGCGGTTACCGGGCGTCGCACTCGGCCGAGTTTGCCAGCAATTGCCGAATTTGGACGAGTTCGCTACCAGTTGCTGAATTCAGCTGAGATGATGGGTAGGTCGAGCTTGGTGAACATTGCCTCGGCAGCTCGCTGCAAGTGTGTCATGCACACGGCCTGTTCCTGCTCCGCCGCCAGGACGGCGGCGAGGAGGGCTACCTCGCGAATATGACCACCGTTGAGTTCCAGGCGGGCGAGTTCGGAGATGTCCAGCCGTTCCACGGGCGTCTCGGACGGGAAGACCTTGAGCCAGATCGCCTCCCGCTGAACGCGGTCGGGCAGCGGAAACACGACCACGAAGCGTAACCGTCGCAGGAACACCTCGTCGATGGAATTCCGGCGCGTCGCTGCCATGATAGCCAGTCCGTCGTAAGCCTCCATGCGCTGTAGAAGGCAGCCCGCCACGAACCCGGTGTTGCGGTCGGACCCGCCACGGTCGTCGTCGCGCCGACCGAAGAAGGGATCCACATCGTCGAACAGTATGACGGCGCCGTCCTTTTGAGCCGCTGCGAAGATGCTCCGCAGGTTCTCGTCCGTCTCACCAGCCGACTTGCTCACCACGAGAGAGAGATCGACCCTGTACAGGTCGCGCTTCAGCTCTGCGGCCATCGCCTCGGCCGCTATCTTGCGGCCGGTGCCACACGGGCCGGCAAAGAGGGCGCTGATGCCCCGACCCTGGCTGCTCTTGGCGCCGAATCCCCACTCGTCGAAAACCTTGGCGCTGTGCCGGGTGTAGAGAACCATCTCATGCAAACTCGTCTCGAGGTTCTGCGTGAGAACCAGATCGTTCCAGGTTGCAACCGGGGAAATTCGCTGGAAGAGTCCTGGAGTGGCCTGCTTGGATGCGTGACCCTGTTTTCCCGCACCCGCCTGTCCGTCGGCGGGTGTGTACCGCACCTCGTCCACCTGGGGAGACAGCATCATATTTCGTTTACGCTTCACAGCAGAATCCCCTGACCCCAGCCCGGATGAATTCGAGAAGGGTCATGGCGTCCAGTCCTGGGATATCTCGTATATATTCGACCCGATTGTGCGGCGACCTAAGCTAATCCGGGTCAACCCGCACTATTCATGAAGTTCCGTAGCGAGGCGGAGGAAAATGCTTGTCTGGACACG
>CBDURX010000124.1:0-6269 GCA_965369485.1 uncultured bacterium
TGATGCTGCTGCGCTCGATGGTGTTGGCGCCCCGGTCCTCGGCGGGACAGGTGGCCTCGAGGTCGATGACGACGATGTCCGTGGTGTAACGCATACCGCCTACGCTCTGGTTGGGGAGCGGTTCCCTGATTCTCGTACCCACCGAAGCTACCATCAAATCAGGTCCAAGACAACGAGCGCGACCGTCCCGTGCGGCGGAACGGTCGCATGCGGAATCTGGTGTGGTGCTTCTGGAAGCGCCCTAGTTGTAGAGTGCCTTGATGGCGCCCCAGGTCAGGTCGTCGTTGGGAGTGACCGAGGTGGGATCCCCCGGCAGAGTGCAGTCGACAATGATTTCCTGACCGTTGTTCACCGTGTCGCCGTCCGAGTCCGTGCCCTCGATGGCCACCCAGTCCCCGCTATAGTCCCCGCCGTAAGGATTGAGGGTCGGGATGGTCGTGTGGCACAGGACACAGGTATTGGCGGCGGTGATCAGTTCCGGGCATACGTCCACGTAGATGCCGAGCCATTCGTCCTTGATGTCATTGTCGGCGAATGCGGTTCCAGTCAGCAGTGCTACAGAAGTGGCAACTACCAGGGTCGTCATGAGCAGTTTGCGGGTCATGTTTCTCCTCCGATTTTCGCAGTTTCACAGTGTATCACGATTGAAACAGACAAGTTTGGCAGGAATTGTACCAGAACGCAATCTAATGGAAAGGAAATCATTGCGCTCGTATTATCATGTGGTATCGGGAATCACTTACCAAGTGATAATTGATTGTCAAATAATCCAGGTTCACTGGTCGTGGGGTGAACATGGCACCCTCTCTATTCCACATTCACTTTCGTATCCTGTCAGGTCGCTCGTTGCAGAATTATGCTATGCGCCGCCCGTGTTTCCACTTCCTTTCCTGGACCGCGCAGTACAGAACAGGCACGATGAACACCGTCAGGAGCGCGACGAGCATGCCTCCGAAGGAGGGAATCGCCATGGGCACCATGATGTCCGATCCGCGGCCGGTGGAGGTGAGAATCGGCAATAAAGCCAGGATGGTCGTCGCCGTGGTCATCAGGGCCGGCCGGATCCGCCTCTGGGCGGCGGCGACCGTCGCCTCGCGGATGTCCGCGATGGATTCGACACGCCGGCGGGCGAACATCTGGTCCAGATAGGTGGCCATGACGACGCCGTTGTCGGAAGCGATACCGAAGAGTGCAATGAACCCCACCCAGATCGCCACACTCAGGTTGATGGGATGGATCTGGAAGAGAGTGCGCATGTCGGTTCCGAGGAATGAGAAGTCCAGAAACCACGGCTGACCGTAAAACCAGACCATCAGGAATCCGCCGGCCCAGGCCACGAAGATTCCGGAAAAGACCATGCCTGTGGTCACGGCGGAGTGGAACTGGAAGTAGAGGACCAGGAAGATGATGAACAGGGCCAGGGGCAGAACCACCATCAGCTTCTTCTCCGAGCGGATCTGATTCTCGTAGCTGCCGGCGAATGTGTAGCTGACGCCGGCCGGCAAATCGAATTCGCCGGACGCGATCTTTTCAGCGAGATATCGCTGAGCGTCCTCGACGACGTTGACCTCGGCTTGCCCGGGCTTCATGTCGAAAAGGACATAACCGACCAGGAACGTATCCTCGCTCTTGATGACCTGAGGCCCACGGACATATTTGATTTCCGCCAGCTGGATGATGGGAATCTGGGTGCCGTCGGGCGCGGGCACCAGGATGCGACCCAACTCCTCGATGGTATCACGGAGTTCGCGCTGATAACGCACCCGCACCGGATACCGCTCTCTGCCTTTGACCATAGTGGTGATCAGGCGGCCGCCGATGGCCACCTCGATCACGTCCTGCACCTTCCTGACCGTCAGGCCGTAGCGCGCGATGGCCTCCCGGTCGATGTCGAACTCGAGGTACGGCTTGCCCACGATGCGGTCGGCGATGACGGCGGCCGGCTCGATGGAGGGGACCTGCTTCAGAAAGCGCTCGATCTGCAGTCCGACTCGATCGAGGGTCTCCAGGTCGGGACCCTTGACCTTCACGCCCATGGGCGCCCGCATGCCGCTCTGGAGCATGACGATGCGGGCGGCTATGGGCTGCAGCTTGGGAGCCGAGGTCGTGCCAGGCAGCTTGGTCGCCCGCACGATTTCCTTCCAAATGTCGTCCGGGGTGCGGATCTCCGGCCGCCACTGGCGGTAGGGGCGGCCGTGAGGATCAGGGATCAGCTCCCCGAACTCGTCCCGGACGAACTCGCCCCTCTTGCGATCGTAGGCGAAGCGCAGCCGGTGACCGTCCTTGTCCAACCTGTACTCGGGCAGGTAGTTGATGACCGTCTCGACCATGGAGATCGGGGCAGGGTCGAGGGGCGACTCGACGCGCCCCAGCTTGCCCACGACCAGCTCGATCTCGGGGATGGCCGCCACGGCCATGTCCAGCTTCTGCAGGACGTCCAAGGCCTCGCCGATGGAGGCGTGGGGCATCGTCGTGGGCATGAAGAGATAGGACCCCTCGTCGAGGGGAGGCATGAATTCTTTGCCCAGACCGGGGAAAGCGTGACGCGGTCCGGACCACAGGTGGGTCCAGAACGAGCCTCCATCGGCGCCACCCTCGCGACCTGCTCCCGGCAGGAAGCCGAAGAGTCCATCGAATCCCTGCCACACCATCATGCCGAACACGAGCAGCACGGCCGGCAGGCTCATGAACAATAGCTTGTGCTCCAGACACCAGGTCAAGGTGCGCGGGAAGATCTTGATGAACAGGTAGAAGAGATACAGGAGTCCCCCCAGGCAGAGGGCCACGAAGAGGAAGTTCAACAACATGCCCTTGCCGGGTCCCAGGGGCAGCCAGTGCTCCGTCAGGATCAGCGCCACCATGACCACGGCCACGTAGTTGACAATCAGTCTGCCGTGACCGCGCACGACGGCGGGCAACCGTTTCTCCAGCAGGCCGTAGAGGCCCCACAGGGCGAGCGCCACACCGATCCAGAACGAGAGCTTCCAGGCCGCCAGCACGCCGACCACGACCAGCAGCCCGGACGACAGTCGCTGCGCGAAGCCGTCACCCAACCGGCGGGTGAACAGCAGGTGCGCGAAAGGTGGGATGATGGTCAGGGCGATGATGATCGAGGCGAACAGGGCGAAGGTCTTGGTGTAAGCCAGCGGTTTGAACAGCTTGCCCTCGGCCGCCTCCATGGTGAAGACCGGCAGGAAGCTGATGATGGTGGTGGCCACGGCGGTCACCACGGCGCTGCCGACCTCTGAGGAGGCCCGGAAGATGACCTCGAGCCGGTCCTCCTCCGGCCCCGCCTCCTGCAGGCGTTTCAGGATGTTCTCGCAGAGGATCACCCCCATATCCACCATGGTGCCGATGGCGATGGCGATCCCCGACAAAGCCACGATGTTGGCGTCCACGTGGAAGAGTTTCATGCCGATGAAGCACATCAGGACGGCCAGCGGTAGCAGGCCCGCGATCAGCAAGCTGCTGCGCAGGTTCATGATCATGACGATCACGACGATGATGGTGATCAGGATCTCCTCGGTCAGCGCGGTGTTGAGGGTGCCGAGGGTCTCGTAGATCAATCCCGACCGGTCGTAGAACGGTACGATGACCACCTGGCTCGTCCGGCCGTCGGGGAGGGTCTTCTTGGGTAGGCCGGGCGAGATCTCCGCGATCATCTCCTTGACGTTCTTGATGGTAGCCAGGGGGTTCTCGCCGTAACGCACGACGACGACCCCGCCCACCGCCTCGGCCCCCTCCTTGTCCAGCGCTCCCCGGCGCAGGGCCGGACCGGTCGAGACCGTAGCGATGTCGGCGATGGTCACGGGCACGTTGTCCCTGACCGTGATGACGCTCTTCTCGATGTCTCCGAGGTTTTTCAGGAAGCCGAGACCGCGAATGATGTACTCGACGCGGTTGATCTCGATGGTGCGTGCGCCCACGTCCACGTTTGACTGGCGCACGGCGTGAAAGACCTGCTCCAGACCGACGCCGAAGGCGCGCATGGCGTCCGGATCCACGTCGATCTGGTACTCGCGAACGAATCCGCCGACGGAGGCGACCTCGGAAACGCCCTCGGCCGACAGCAAGGCGTACCGCACGTACCAGTCCTGGGTGCTGCGCAGCTCGTCCAGATCCCAGCCTCCGGTGGGGTTCCCCTCCTCGTCGCGCCCCTCGAGTGTGTACCAGAAGATCTGGCCGAGGGCCGTGGCATCCGGACCGAGGGCCGGCTGCACACCCTGGGGTAGGGTTCCGGCGGGCAGGCTGCTGAGTTTTTCCAGGATCCGCGAGCGCGAATCGTAGAAGTCTGCCTTCTCCTTGAAGATGACGTAGATCGTGGAGAACCCGAAGAAGGAGTAGCTGCGAACGGTCTTGATGTCCGGCAACCCCAGCAACGCCACGGTCAACGGATAGGTGATCTGATCCTCCACGTCCTGGGGCGAGCGTCCCATCCATTCGGTGAAGACGATCTGCTGGTTCTCGCCCAGGTCGGGTATGGCATCCACGGGAACCGGGTTGCGTGGCAGGCCGCCCAGCTCCCATTCGAAAGGAGCGACCATGGCCCCGAAGACCACGATGAAGAGCACCAGCAGGATGACGACCAGCTTGTTCTCCAGGCAGAATCTCAGGATGCCGTCGAGCCAGGAAAAGCCGCTGTCGGTGGACTGGCGATTCATGGCTACCGTCCTCCTGCTGAGTGGACCATGGCGGTAATGGAGTCGGTCTGGCTGCCGCAGCGCAGCATGGAGGCCCCGTAATAGGGGTTGGCCGTGGTCTGATCCAGCTGGATCCAGTCGGCGCCGACGCCGCTGTTCGCCATGGGGCAGTTGAAGAGGCGGACGGTCCGGTGTCCGTGGAAACCGAACCGGCGCAGGGTGGGCCATAATGCCTCGGAAAGAGCCTGGAAGGCCGCACGCCGGCCGGCGATGTCGCTAGCCTTGGCGACATCCAGCACACTTTTCTGCAGGCGTTCATGGTCCTTCATCCAGGCCATGTGGGCTTCGCCGGTCAGCAAACTCATGTCCACCGCCTGTAAGGCGCGCGCACTCCGCTCGGCGGCTGCCGCAGCGGTGCCGTCGTCGTCACCGGCCAATGCCGCCTGGATCTCGAAATAGCTCTTCAGGACCTCTCCGAGTTGCTCGGTGAAGGTGTCGGGAACCTCGAAGCGGGCCACATGGTCGCCGGAACCGGTCTCGCCGTGATCCGTCGATCCGGCACCGGGGGCGCCGCCACCGTGTTGATGGCCTGGAGCCGGGCCGCCGCCCGTCGGGTTCATCATGCTGGGTCTGGCCTGGATCTGCAGGGCGCTGTCGATCTTGAAGTTACCCTTGACGACGACCAGCTCACCCTCCTGCAGGCCAGACTCGACGAGGTAGTGGTCCCCCGCCCGCGGACCGAGCACGATCTCGCGACCCTCGAACGTCGGTTGCTCGTGACCGGGCAGGCGGACATAGACCACGGCCCGCTTGCCGGTGATCAAGGGAGCTGATGCGGGGATCACCAGAGGTGGGGTGCCTTCCCCGGCAGCGGTTTGCGCCCGGCCATCGGCGGCCAACTCGGCATCGGCCATTGCATGGACGAACATGCCGGGCTTGAGCAGACCGTCGCCGTTGTCCACGTCAAGGCGGACCATGACACTCCTGGTCTTTTCGTTAAGGACGGGATCGATGAAAACGATCGTTCCGGTGAAGGTGCGACCGGGTAGTGCCTCCACGCTGAAGTTGATCGTCTGCCCCTTCCCAAGCCAGACCAGGTCGGACTCGTAGGCAGCGAGCGTGACCCAGACGTGGGAGAGGTCGGCGACCGTGTAGATCCTGGTCCCGGTCTGGATGTACAGCCCCTCCATGGCGTTCTTGTGGACGACAACGCCGCTCAGGGGAGACCGGATTGTCAGGTGGTGTGATGGTGTTCCTTGCCTTTCGATCCTCGCGACCTGTTCGTCGGTCAACCCCCACAGCCGCAGACGCTCCCGCGCGGCGTGAACGGTCCCTGCAGAGGTCCGCCGGATGACTTCGTTGTCGCTCGCCTGCAGCTCGCGTTCTACCTGCAAGGCGTTCAGCAGCTCGGTCTGGGCTGCATAGAGCTTCGGACTGTAGAGGGAGACCATTCTTTCGCCCCTGCGGACGACCGTACCCGTGTAAGCGACGAAGAGGGTATCGATGCGTCCCGGCACCCAGGCGGAAATGGTTCGGTAGCGGGTTTCGTCGTAATCCACCTTGCCGATCAGCCGTACCTCGGCGGTGACGAACCGGCGCGTAACCGGTGTCGTCTGTATTTCCGCCAGG
>CBDURX010000125.1:0-6258 GCA_965369485.1 uncultured bacterium
CCGTAGTGTCCGCTGCTCAAGCTGTCGATGAGGGCGGCGCGGTTCAGGATCTCGGCGTCCGGCCACAGGGTATGAGTTTCGTACATGCGGATCGCGGACATGTCGCTACAGGGAAGCAGGTGATCGACGATGATGCCCTCTGCGAAATCCGCACCATCCAGAAAAACAGGATCGCCGGACTGGTAATCGTCGGGACTCAGCACCTCGGCGGCGAAGAGACTGCGGTTCAGGTAAACACTTTCCGTCCCGCGTTGTTCGTACTGGATGACCTTGTCGACGAAGGTGGCCGCGGCCGCCGCATTGCTGACGGGGGCACGTCCGAGGAACACCTCGCTGAGCAAGTCGGCATCGTCTCCCGGGTCGAGACTGTCGCTGAAAGGCTCGCCGTAGAGGTGATCGCCGTCCGCATTCCAGTTACCGTCCAGGCAGGCGAAGTAGAGATCGGCCGGAATCGGTGTCGTGCCGCCGAGTGGGTAAAAAGTGCTGAGGATGTGGCGCGCAGGCAACACATCACTGTCTCCTCCCAGCAAGACGTATTCGACGCCCCACTTCTCGTAGGCGTCGCGAATGAACATGCGCAGGGTTTCGGGCAGATCGGCTCCGTGACGGTAATTGCTGGTGATCCAGGAGACGCTCTTGACCACGGCGGGGATGCCTTGGGCGGTCTTGAAATCGGCGAGGCGCTGGAATTCCGATGCCAGTTCGACAGAGGTGATGATGAGATAGGATACCGCACTGCCGCTGAGGCTCGGCGTGCGGCTGGGCTGAAAGCCGCCGGAAAGCCGCGGTATCAGCACGCCGTCTTGGCGCCTGTAGCCTGCGAGGGCCGCACGGTTGGCGCAGATCTTCTCGAGCTGGGATTCGAGATGTTGCCTCTCTCGGGGCAAGCGGCGTCGGCGAACGGCCATGTCCGCCGGCAGCACCTCGCCACTGTAACGCGGGCGGATGAGGTAGCGATCCAGGACTTCCAGCTCGGTCCAGTTCCCCATGGTGTCGCGCAGGAGGCGCAGGGGGTAGACCTGCAGTGTGGCGATGCGGAAACCGCGCCAGCTGTGCGTTCCACCGAACTGACCCCAGACGGCCGGGTAGGAGGTGTCATTCACCAATACCTGGTTCACCGGGACGGCGTCGCCGGCACCTGTATGGAGTAGGCCACCGAGGCAGAGTTCTCCCGGCAGGTCCATGCGATGGGTCTGCAGCGGGACGACTTCAAGATCCACGAGGGAGGCGTCGGGCGGGATCAAGAGCAGCAGTGTCCGGCACGCCAGCAGTGGTTTGTCAGTCTCCGCCAGCACGTCGGTAGCGGGCAGGACAGGCGTGTAGCAGCCGTGGTCGTCGTGGCGCCACTGCAGTGCGGAAGCGTCGAAACTGCCCTCGAAAAGTCGCTCTGGACCTTCACCGGCGCCGGCCATCTCGACGCCGAACAGCGTGGCTCCAGCTCCCAGGATGATGATCGGCAGCCAGGTACCGATGGGCAGCCAGAGGCGCTGCAACAGCCGGAGGCGCAACCGCAACCAGATGAGGACGGCTGTAGACAGATGGATGTGCTGAGAACTAACCGGCCGCATGGAAGATCCCGCCAGTATCTCACTTGTCAGTATCTCACTTGGCCAGCACGATCTTGCGGGTGACGCTCATCACTTCACCGGAGGCCCTACGGCTGGTGAGCCGGGCCACGTAGATCCCCGCAGGAGCCGGCTGGCCGCGTGTATCGCGTCCGGCCCAGGTCAGAGCGTGAGTCCCTGGCGCCACCTCGTCGTCGAGCAGCGTGACCAGTCGACGTCCCCGCAGGTCGAAGATGGCCAGCCGGGCCGGGCCCGCTTCCTCCAGGGCGAAAGACAACACAACCCGCGGGTTGAACGGGTTGGGATAGGCCGACAGTGCCAGCAGGGGAATGACTGCCGCATCCACATCGGACGTGGCGTCGAGGATGTAACGCAGAGAGAGCATGTCCATGTTGCTGCTCAGGCTGTAACTGTAGCCCACCACGTAGAGGTCGCCCAGGCTGCTGACGGCCAGAGCATCACCCTCGTCCGACTGGCCCGCGCCGTCGTGACGTGCCAGCCACAGCCGTTCGCCGTCGGTCGGAGATAACCCCAGGGTGGCTACGTCCCAGCCACTGCCACTGCCGTCGCTGAAACCGCTGACGATCACCTCGCCGGCAGGGCCGATGATTACGCAGGTAGCCACGTCGTACCAGCCTGGCGGTCCGTCGTAAGTGGCGGTCCAGAGGGTGTCGCCCGTGGTGCCGTCGAAGGTGACAATCATATAATCGCTGTTGGTCACACCCACGACCACAAGGTTGCCCGCTTCGTCGCGGATCATGTGGCGGGGATCGTTGGCTCCGGAGTCCGGTCCGCCGAACCGGGTCTCCCAGACAAGGTCGCCGTCGCCAGCGGCGTAGCGCTGCATAACGACGTCATAATTGGTTTCGCTGGTCCAGGTTCGGTTGGCCATGACGATGTCGCCGTCGTCGAGCACGGTCAGCCAGCCGGCGCGGGCCAGGTTGTTCACGGCGCCGGGTACGAAGTTGTCCCAGATGAATGCGCCGCTGTCCTTGTCGTACTTGATGGTCCAGAAATCAGCCGTCTCGTCGGTGTTGACGCTGAACCCGGTGACCACGGGGTGGTCGTCGGGGCCGACGGCGATGGCCCAGGCGCGGTCGTTTCGGTCGTCCGGGCCACCGGACAGCTCGTCCCAGATGACGTGGCCGTCGTCGGCGGCGAGCTTGAGTGTGATGACCTCGTCGTTGTGACCGAGGATGTAAGCACGCCCGGTCACGTAAGCGTTGCCCGCGCTATCACAGGTGATGGCGAAGGCCGATTCGTCGACCTCGCCAGGGTTGGCGTAGTGCTGATCCCAGAGAACCTCTCCGGACTCACCGTCCAGCTTCAGGACGATGATATCGTCGCCGTGGCCTCACCCGAGGCAGCCTTCGACGTACCCCGCGACGAAGATGTTCCCGTACCCGTCCCAGGTCATTCCGGACAGCTCCATGTCGTTGCCATCGAAGGCAGGGTAACGGGTCGACCAGATGGTCGTGTGGTTCTGCCGATCAAGCTTGCGGACGAGCATGTCCGAGCCGCCGATGCCGTCGTAGCTCTCGCCGCCGATGATGAGGTGGCCCGCCGGGTCGACCAGAGCGGCGACGCACCAGTCCGAGGAACCGGCGCCGCCGTCGTAGGTCTCGGTCCACTCGTGGGTGGGTTCGGCGAGGCCCGGAACCACTGCAACGACGAAACAAACGGTCAATGACAACATCAGGACAGCGGGTCCCTTTCTGCGGTAGCCCTGCATAGGCGAGACTCCTCATTTTCAAGTCAGGGATAGCCCACCAGGTGGTGTGCCGCCAAAATCAGACTCCTAAACTAGTATTTTAACAGATTTCTCGGCAAATGGGTGCTTCGATCTGCCCGGTGAGAGACCCGATCCACTGCGTTTGAACAGTGTCTATCAGTCCCGAAACCCTGAAATTCTACACGATCTACGCTCAAGCAATTCCTCGAGTTGGCCGAAAATATTGTGAGATCGGAGGCACGTGAGGCAGCCGTACGCCCCTGCGTCGGCCCGTCGCGCGACACTGCCGAACTCTGAGCCATTACCAGCCCTCAGGTGACAGGATAGGCTGGGAATGGCACGAGGAAGGTGCTGTTGAGAAGTTACCGTAACATCCGGCCCTGGATGGTTTCTCTCTGCGGGCTTTGGCTAGCCTCCCTTTACTGCGTGTCGGCCCAGGCCGAGCCGACCGGCACCGCGGTGTGGCGGTCCGGCAACTCGTCAATTCCCAAGTACAGTCAGTGGGATGGCATGAACTTCGGCATACCCGGTAGTACTGTCAATGTGGGTGACTGGCGCATCATGACCGGTGCCGAGGCCCCCTTGCGCGATGAGATCATCGTCGTTGGTGTCGACGAAGGTGAGAAGATCGCCGGCGAGATGTGGGACGGCAACACCTGGAGCGCCCTGCCTTTCAACGATCTCGCTTCTATAAGCGAATCCAACTGGTGGAGCTTCGACGTCGCCTACGAACAGGTGAGTGGCGATGCGGTTCTCATCTGGCGGAACAGTTCCGGTGGTACGAACGGCCTCTCGTACCGCGTCTGGGACGGCACGGCGTGGAGTTCCGAACTCACCATCACGACCCCGATCAGTGGCGAACCCAAGCAGATGCACCTCGCCGCCGATCCCACCTCGAACCAGATGGTCCTCGTTGTGAGCAACGAGTTCAGCCAGGACTACGCCCTGGTCTGGGACGGGGCGAGTTGGGGTGACAGTGTGACCTTGGACGCGTCGGGAGTGGGCGACGACCGTACCGACATCTACGTGGCCTACGAGCAGCAGAGCGGCCGTGCGCTGGTGACCTATGGCAAGTCCGCCACGAGTGTCTACTACCGCATCTGGGACGGCTCCGGCTGGGGCGGCGAAGGATCAGTCGCCAAGCCGGCCGATGCCGACGGCCTGGTCCGGTGGACGACACTGGGAGCCGACCCGGGCAGCGATCACATAGCTTTGGGCGTGCTGACCAACAACCAGGACGTCTGGCTGAATGTCTGGGACGGCTCGTCCTGGGAGAGTTCGCAAACCGCCACGAATGCGACGGGCGGTACGACCTTTCCTGCCGTTGCGGTCGCTTTCGAGGGTCAATCGGGCGAAGCTCTGGCGGCCTACGGCGAAGGCCTACCAAACGTTCGCTACCGGACCTGGAGCAGCGGCAACGGTTGGTCGGTGGAGGTGGGTGGTGGCAGCATAGGCGCCCCGCCCAACTCCTTGACGCTCGACACCGCTCCCGGTTCGGACCACATCATGCTGTCCGTGCAGGACGATAGCGAAGATCTCCATTGCGTGCTGTGGGACGGGACGGCTTGGGGAATGCGCCATGAACTGGAGACGAACACCACCGAGACCAAGAACCAGCCCTTCGTCTTTCTCTGGGATATCTTCGCGGCCGATTTGTCCCTCAAAAAAGACGTCGACATGCCGACGGCCAACGAGGGCAACACCGTTATCTACTCACTCATCCTCGCCAATGAAGGTCCCGACGACGCGACCGGCGTCCTCGTCACCGACGTCCTGCCGCCGGAAGTAACGTTCATCGCCGCGGTGCCCGGTCAAGGGAGCTACGACAGCGGGACGGGCGTATGGACACTGGGTGGCCTGGCCGTAGGCGCCAGCGCTCAGCTCGAGATCGCCGTGGAGATCAACTCCGGTACGGCGGGCTCGACCATCACCAACACGGCCAGCATCGCGGCGGCCGATCAGCACGATCCTGAAGCCGGCAACGACACCGGTGCAGCGATTGTTACGGTCAATCCCGTCGCCGGGCAGATGGAGATGGCGACGGGGTCTTACGCCGGGACTGGGTTGGGCAGCCTGGTCGTGGGGGGCCTCGGCTTTCAGCCCGACGTGGTCATTGTCAAGGCCGACGGTCCTTATCCCGCCTACCTGCGCACCTCGACTTTGCCCGGCGACGTATCGTTCTCGCTGGTGGACCAGTCCTTCCCGGTGCAAGACCGGATCAGGATCTTCACGGACGACGGCTTCGTGGTCGGCGGCGAACCCGGCGTCAACAGCTTCGGGATCACCTATTACTGGATCGCCTTCAGGACCGCACCGGGTGAGATGGCGGTCGGTACGTACGTAGGGGACAACACGGACGATCGGGACATCACCGGTCTCGGCTTCGATCCCGATTACGTGATCGTCAACTCCGAAGACTGGACTTTCCCATACCAGCGCTCGTCGCTCGCCGTGGACGGGCTCTGCTTCTCTTTCCGGGACGACGGCACGTTCTCGAACCACATCCAGAGGATGGTCCCCGACGGATTCCAGGTGGGCAGCGACGGGACCGTCAACCAGGCCGACTGGAGGCATCATTACGTCGCCTGGAAGGCCGTACCTGGCCAGATGGCCGTGGGCGAGTACTGGGGTGACGACAACGACGACCGGGACATACCGGACCCGGGTTTCGAACCGGAGTACCTTGTCGTCAAGACGAGCGGTACCGCTTATGGCGTGCATCGTTCCCAGTCCGTCGGACCCGGAGACGCGACTCTGCAGTTCGGTTGGTCGGGCAATCTGAGCAATGTCATCCAGGCGCTGCAACCGAACGGCTTCCAGGTGGGTACAGACCCGCGCGTGAACAGTTCACCCGATAACTACTACTGGATGGCCTTCAAGAACCGCTCGCCCTGGGCAGATTTGCAGGTTACCAAGATTGTCGATGACGCCAATCCCAACGAGGGCGCCACCATTATCTAT
>CBDURX010000126.1:0-6252 GCA_965369485.1 uncultured bacterium
AGGGAAGATCGCACCGGGTTACGACGCCGACCTGGTTCTCTTCGAGCCGGAAGCGGAGTATCGCTGGCAACCGCTGGGCCAGAGCGACCCCGCGAGTTCCCTCTACGCGGGTAGCCACGTGGTCGGCGCGGTGAGTAGCGTATGGCGCCGCGGTCTGCTCGTGGTAGCCAACGGGAAACTGCTGACAGGCGTGAGTCAGGGGCGGTTCTTGAGCCGATCGTGAGGAGTCACTCTCTGCCCGGGCAAATTCCACCGGCCTATCAGCCGGCACACATCAGTCGAACACCCGCCGGCTGATGAACCGCCATTCTCCCTCGGCGACCGTCACGCCCGGAATGGTCTGTGTGGCCACAGCTTGGCCGTGCCGTCCCACCAGCTCGACCTGTAGATCGTATGTTCCGGCCGGCAAGTGCAAGCGCGCCATGCCAATGCTGTAAGGCAAGGTGAGCCAGCTCCGGGTGTCGGCAGTCTCGGTGGCGGCGCCGAAGATGTTCACCAGCGTGCCCACGGAGGAGTCCAGCTTGTCCGCTTCGACCTTGGCAACGTATTTGGACAGGGCGCGCGCGATGGTTTTCAGCAGGATCTTGCCCGACTCTGCCTCGAAGTTGATGCGTGCTCTGCTGGCGATGTCTTCCACGGTGACGGTCTCGGCGTGAGCTCCATTGATGCCGGCCGTGACTCGGGCAGCGCCGACCTCTGGCGGTTCGTCGATCATCTCGGGCATGGCAACCCGCAACCAGTACTTGATCTTCACACCGGGAACCACAGTCCAGCCCGGTTCTGTGCGTAGACCGAGCTGGTACGACCACTCGCTGTAGTCATCATAGTCGTCCGTCTCGAGAATCGGAATGTTGATCTCGTTCTGGATCTTGAAATCCACGTAGCCGAACTCGAACAGCAGGACGATCTCCCCACCCGGTCGGCCCGGCGCTTCACCGGGCGCGTCTTCACCGGCCACGTCCTTGCCGGCCGCGTCTTCACCGGCCGCGTCCTTGCCGGGCAGTAGTTCCGGGTAGGCCTTGCGCAACTGCTCCAACTCGGCGTAAAAACCGAGGTGGCGTCCGGTACGCTCCAGGTCCGTTCCCAGCCACGGTGGCGTCTGGACTGCCAGGAGACCCTCCGTGTCCCGGTAAGCCTGAGCCGCATGACGATAGGCGATGAAGGCGTCGTTCACCTCGCCGCCCCACTCGTAGAGCATGGCGCTGAAGTACTGCAGGAAGGCATTGTGGCGCAGCAGTTGGACCGGGTTCTGGTCCCCGGCGCTCTCCCCCATGACCTCGCGGATGATTTCTGTGTACTGCCGCAGGTAGAGGCTCGCCTTGCGCGCCTCCACCAAGGCCTCGTCCCGCTGGCCCAGGTAGATGTAGTTGAGGGTGCGGTAGTAGGGGATCATGGCCATCTCGAACGGATCGGCGCGATAGGAGATGGTGTTGTCGCTGGTGAGGAGGGACAGGGCACCCTCGGAAATGCTGCGAGTGTACAGGTCTGCCGCCAGGTTCTCACCCAGCTGGAAATACTCGTTGCTCTCTTGCCAGCGGTCGGCGTAATGCAGGACCAGCCCCTTCTCCAGGAAATAGAGAAGCATGGCCTTGTCCCCGCGGTTTTTTTCCAGGGTCTGCAAAGCGGCATCGAAATCGCCCGTGGCGATTTCAGTGCGCACCTCACCCACTCGGGAGCTGTAAGTGGCGCACCCGACCAGCAGGGTCAGACAGAGGCAGACCAGTATACGGCGACGAAGCATGGCAGTCGGCTCACGCCTTTACTCAGGGCCTGTAAGCGCTACGGCCAATGAACTTCTTGATGCGGTCGTCTCCCACCCAGACCTTGGTATTGTCCTCGAGATCCACCAGGTAGCAATCCAGCTGATAGTACTTCACCTCGTTGCCTTCCTCCTGGTCGAAGATCGAGTTGAGCTCGCCCAGGAACATGTAATCCGCGCCTCGTTCCCGTCCCCAGCGGTTCATGGTCTCCGGCGAGGAATGCTGTTGCTGGTCGGCCCGTTCATCACGCACACCCTCGCGTTCCTCGGCCGAGGCAACCACCTTGACGCGGCCGGTATTGATGAACTCCTTTTCCAGGTCGGCTACCAGTGTCTTCATGGGAATGTGTTCGGTTGTCTTGTTCTTGATTTCACCCACGATGATGGCTGGTCTGCTCCCTGTACGTTCCAGGTGGTTCTCGACCCAGGCGGTTCCCGTCGTCATGTCCTGCACCAAACTGGTGGCCATCTGCCGGCTGTCGACGTCGTTCCAGTTCCCTGACAGGTCGATGTTCTCTCCCTCATCGACGCGGGTGACGACCTTGCTGGAACTGCACCCTGTCATCAGTGCGCCGACGATGACGGCGGCGAGAATCCATCTGGTCCGGCGGTGTGGTATGACTCTCGACAAGGCTCTCCTCCTTGGTTCGGATTCCTTGGTTCAGGTTCCTCGGTTCGTGTGCCCTGCCTCGTTTCTTAGACCATAACCCAGATTCAGTCCAGTTCGAACTCGAACGGCACGGCCAGCCAGGCCTCTACGGGCTGTCCATCCTCCCTGGCGGGAGCATACAGGCACTGGCGGGCCGCTCTGTTCGCCGCGTCGTCCAGAAGCAAGTGCACGGGTTGCAAGATCTCGGTCTTCAGCACTTCGCCGTTCTTGCCCACCAGGACGTTCACGACCACGGTTCCCGCGAGGCGAGCGTTGCGGGCGACCTCGTGGTACTCCGGCTCCACGAACTGGATGAGCTGCGGCACGGCCGGCGAGACGGCCTCCGGTGCGCCTGACTGCCCGGCGACCGTGGCGGCGGAGGTTGCCGCCAGTGGTTCTGTCACAATGCCCCGTAGCAGCTCCTCGCCGCGGACTTTGATGGGGCTGGCGGGCTGAGCCAGTCCTATTTCAGGCACGAGAATCGACAGCGACTCGACCTCCGCCTTCGCCGCCGCCGGACCGGCGAAGATCTCGTACCAGTACCGTGTGCTGTCGGCGCGAATGCGCGCGAAGTTGCCCACGCCGTGCTCCAGCAACCGCTCGTGCAGAGCCAGGGCGCTGTCCAGGGTCGTCACACTGGTCAACGGCACCGCCCAGACCGTGTCGGGGAGAATTTTTTCGATCCGCACAGAATCGACGGCGGCGGCGGCCGTATCGTCCGCCGATCCCACCGGTTCAGCCCACAGTGTGGCGAGGGAATCGGCAGAGGACTCCAGACTGCTGTCCGGCGACGGCGCGCCCGTACCTGCCCCGGCACTCCGTTGCCGGGCGGGTAGATTGCCGGCGAGAACGAGGAGCCCACACAACGCCAGGGCGGAGAGCAGAGACCCCCTCGACCCCCTCAAGACGACACCTCCTGAAGCGCCCGCCACACCCGCTCCGGTGTGGCCGGTATCCGGTACAACCGCACCCCCACGGCGTCGAAGATGGCGTTGAGGATGGCGGGAGCGGGCCCGTCCATGGGAACCTCCCCGGCGGCTTTGGCTCCGAACGGCCCGGTCGGCTCGTCGGTCGGCACCAGAATGGTCTGCATATCCGGCATATCCAGGGCGGAAACGATCTTGTAGTCCAGGAAGTTGGGATTCAGAACCTTGCCCCGGTCATCCAGCAGGACCTCCTCGCAGAGAGCGTACCCCATGGCCTGGGCTACGGCTCCCTCGATCTGACCCTCGGTCAACCGGGGATGGACCACGGTTCCCACATCCACAGCCGACACGAACTTGCGCACATACACCTGGCCCGTCTCCGTATCCACTTCCACGTCGGCAAACTGGGCTGCGAACGGTGGAGGGGAGTCATTGGACAGGTGGCTGGCGGTAGCCGCTGGTTGAACCTTGGCCACGTACAGGGCATGCAACGCGACCTCCTGCATGGTCATGGCGTGACCCTCCGGGCCACACGCCATGTTTCGGCCGAAAACCACGCTCTCCGGATCGCACTCCCAGTGGCTGGCCAGCAAGGCGGCAAGCTGCCGGCGCAGCTGAGTCGCTGCCTTGGCCACCGCCCCACCGGATATGTAGGTGGTACTGGAAGCGTAGGCTCCAACGTCGAACGGGGTCAGATCCGTGTCCGAGCTGAGTACCACGACCTTCTCGTATGGAATCCCCAGTTCCTCGGCGGCGATCTGGGCCAGGACGGTGTCGCTGCCCTGACCGATGTCCGTGGCGCCGACGAGCAGGTTCACGCTGCCGTCGTCGTTCAGCTTGAGGGTGGCAGAGCCCCAGTCAACGCCGGCGATACCCGAGCCTTGCATGGCCAGAGCCACACCCAGACCGCGCCGTAAAAACGGTGTACTGGGCGGCTGTTTCCGCCCCCAGCCGATGGCTTCACTGCCCAGGCGAATCGCCTGCTGCAACCCGCTGCTGCGGATCACCCTCACCAACCCCTTCTTCCCCTCGCCCAGCTTGGCGCTCAGAGGGTCGGTGTCACCCAGCCGGATGTGATTCAGGCGACGCAGCTGGAGCGGGTCCATGCCCAACTCCCAGGCCAACTCGTCGATCTGGCACTCGAGGGCAAAGCAACCCTGGGGTACGCCGTAGCCGCGGAAAGCCCCGGAAATGGGGAGGTTCGTGTAGACGCAGTCCACATGGAAGTGAATGTTGGGCACCGGGTACATGGGTAAAACCTTCTGGCCGGTGTTGCCCTGAACCGTCAGGCTATGGCTGCCGTAGGCACCGGTGTCGGCCAGCACGAACATGCGGTTGGCCACCAACCGGCCGTCCCGCATGGCGCCCGTGGTCATGGTGATCCGCTGGGGATGGCGAAAACGCGCGGCGATAAACTCTTCCTGCCGTGTGAATTCCAGCCGCACCGGGCGGCCGGTACGCAAGGTCAGCAGCGCGACGACATCCTCCATCACCATTTCCTGCTTGTCGCCGAAACCGCCCCCGACGCGAGGCTTCACCACCCGGATCCGCGCTTCCGGAAGCTCGAGGATCCGTGCCAGGCGGCGGCGCAGGTGAAATGGCACCTGGGTGCTTGTCCGCACCACGAGGCGCTCGTCCTCGTCGATCCAGCTGATGGCCACGTGGGGTTCGATGTGGCTGGCCTGGACCCGCGGCAGGTCATAAGTGCGCTCGATGACCACATCGGCTGCGGCGAGGGCTCCATCCACGTCGCCCACGTGCAGGTCGATGCGTGCGGCCACGTTGCTGCGACCACCTTCGGAAATGCCGCGGGGATCGGGTTGCTCGTGGATCAAGACGTCGGTCCGGATCAACGCCTCCTCCATGTCCAGGATCGCCGGCAACTCCTCGTACTGAACGTCTATGAGGTCGAGGGCCTCCTCGGCGGCAGACAGGCTCTTGGCGGCCACGAAAGCCACCCGGTCACCCACGAACCTCGCCTTGTCCGGCAGGATTACAGTGTCATAGGGAGATGGTTCGGGGTGGCTCTGGCCGGCGCGGGTGTGCAGGATCGGCTTGATGTCCTGGTGCCACAGAACCGCGACGACTCCCGGGTTCTGCAGCGCCTGGCTGGCGTCCACGTTCCGGATGCGGGCATGGGGATGGGGCGAACGCAGCACCTTGGCATAGAGCATGCCCGGCCGCCGGTAGTCGTCGGTGAACACCGGCTCGCCCCGGGCCAGTTTATGCCCGTCGATCTTGGTCACGTTCACCCCGACCGTGGCAAATTCCTGAGCCTGTCGGGCAGGCAGTCGGTCATCGACCTTGGTGGTCACGCACCTTCCTCCCAGGCCGCCAGCACGGCCGCCACCGGTTTGACGTACCCCGTACAACGGCAGAGATTGCCGGAGAGGGCGTCCCGCACTGCCGCCGCATCGACGCGTCCACCCTCTTTGAGCAACACATACATGCTCAGGAGCATGCCCGGCGAGCAGTAGCCACACTGGACGGCACCGCTGTCGACGAAGGCCGCCTGTAACCGTTGCATCAAAGGATCCTCGCGCAGCCCTTCCATGGTGGTGACCAGGTGCCCACGGACGCGGCCGGCCGCCACCACGCACGAGTTCACGGGCTCACCGTCCAGCAACAGTGTGCAGGCGCCGCAGTCACCCGTCTCGCAACCACGCTTGACCGAAAGGCAATCGTGCCGCCGTACAGCCTCCAGCAAGCTCTCGCCGGGCGCGATGTCCCAGTGTGTCTGTACCCCATTGAGCACGAGGGCTATCTTCATGGTGCTTCCCTCAGACGAGCAGCGACGAGTTCGGCGAGCAGACGGCCAGTCAGCACCGCAACCATGGCGCGGCGGTATGCGGCCGAGGCGCGATGGTCGTCGATGGGCCGGGCGGCCGCTGCCGCCGCGGTGGCGGCGGATTGGATCC
>CBDURX010000127.1:0-6172 GCA_965369485.1 uncultured bacterium
CGAGGCCGGTCTGCTCAGCAAGACGCCGGAAGATTCCCTCTCCGATTTCATCGACAAGTACGATTTCGCACAGGTGTTCGAAGCCGACTATTTCGGTAAACACACCTCGAGGCGGTCGTAACCGGGGAACTTCCCCGGCCGTATGATGGTTAGCGCTGAGATGAGCGTTTGTCGTCCCTGTGTTACCCCACCATGGCCGCAGGGTTATGCGTGGTGAACACAGTGTCGCTGAGAAGGAGATTCCATGCTAGCCGTACACTTCCTCGCCGCGCTCGGGACTCGGGACATGCTGGGGCTGCTGGCCGACACCACCGTGTTCGGCAAGCTCATCCTGTTGATCCTCCTCGTGATCTCGGTGATGTCCTGGGCGGTACTCATCGAGAAAGCCCGTCTGCTGGCGAGGTTTCGCAAGGGACACCTCGAGTTCTGGGACCGCTGCGATGCCTGGCTGGAAAAACGCATCGATCGTGATGGTTTAGTCAACTGGTGCCGTGACCACTCCTATCTGCCGATGTCAAACCTGATTCTGGAGACCACAGGATTGCGCAGTTCCGCCAGTATCCGGCGGGCGGCCGAGCGGGTCGCCTACTCGGAAGTCGAAGCGATGGAGCGATACCTGATTCTACTTGCCACCGCGGTGACCATCGCCCCGTTCCTGGGCCTGCTAGGGACGGTATGGGGGATCATGACCTCCTTCTGGGATATGTCCTCCCTGCGCAGCGCCAACCTGACGGTGGTGGCGCCGGGCATCGCCGAGGCGCTGATCACCACCATCGCCGGCCTGGCAACCGCCATCCCCGCCGTGGTGTTCTACAACATGCTGGTGCGCAAGATCGATCTCATCGCAAACGAGATGGAACGTCTGCGCACCATCCTGGAAGAGGAGCGCGGTGGTCGGACCGATGGGCACCGGGAGGGTGAGCACCGGGAGTTTCTGGAGCCGGTCCGGCGTCCGGCGCTCCACGACAAGGAGCGGATCTGATGAGCAAGAAGACCGCACACAAGAGTATTGCGGAGATCAACATCACCTCCCTCGTGGACGTGACCCTCTGCCTGCTGATCATCTTCATGCTGACCGCTCCCTACATCCAGGGTGGTGTGGAGGTGAATTTGCCCGAGGTGGACACACGAGAGGTCATCGTGGAGGAGGGACCGGTCATCTCCATCACCAACAACCGGCAGATATACTTCCAGGAAGAGAGCGTGACCATCGAGGAGATGGGCCTGCGACTTCGGCCGTACCTGCCCCAGAAGGAGAGTGTACCGGTTTATCTGCGCGCCGACGAGGAGGTCCCCTACGGCTTCGTGTTGAAGGTGATGGCGGTCGTGGAGAGGGCAGGATTCACCAATCTCAGCCTGGTCGCGGATCGGGAGATTTAATCCGGGCTTTTTGGACGGAGGAGCCGCCGTGCGCAGCGGGTTACCGTATTCCCTCATCATCCACGTCATTCTGCTGGTGGGGACCTTCGTTTACGGTGCCCACGTGAGCCCACCTCAGATCCAGCCACACCGCATCATCAAGGTGCGGCTGACCGAGTCACTGCCTCAGCAGTCCAGTCCCGAGGTCGAGACGGAGATCCTGCCCGAGGAACCGCGGGAGGAGCCCCCACCGCCAGCGGAGCCGCCGCCCGAAGAGCCGCGCAAGGTGCCGGCGAAGCCACCGGAAGAGCAGAAGGTCGTCCCCGAGCGGGAACCGGAGCCGCCCCAGCCGAAGCCCCAGGCGACGGACACCGAGACCGATCCGGTGGCCTTGTCGCTGCCGGAGGGTCCCAGTGCCGCCAGCACAGACGAACCGTTCCCCTTCGCCTGGTACCTTAACGTGGTGGAGGGGCGTATCAGCCGACACTGGAATCCACGCCAGCTGGGATTTCGTGACAGTGACCAGCGATCCTGCGCCGTGCATTTCATCATCGAGCGGGGCGGAGCCGTCACGCGGGTCATTCTGGTTCAGGGTGCGGGCGTGGCGCTCTTCGACCGGGAAGCGCTGCGCGCCGTGCAGGCGGCTCACCCTTTGCCACCGTTACCCACCAAGTTTGCTTCCCGTTCTCTGGGAGTCACCATCGTCTTCACCCTGAGGTCTAACTTGTGATGCGGACAGTCCAGGCGCCGGGATATGACCGGCCCACTGCAGTGCATGTCACCGCCCTCGTCTCGTTGCTATGGCTGGCCGGTGTGGTTGGTTGGTCCGTCCCCGCACACGCCCAGCGCGGCAGTTACGAGGTCGGCATCAACATCGAGAAGACGGCCTATCTGAAGTATGACATCCTGGTCGAACCGCTGGAGGTACTCTCGGGCGGGCAACTGGCCGTGGATATGGCCGAGAAAGTGCGTTGGGTCTTGGATCAGGACCTGGAATACAGCGGTTTCTTCCGGGTCGGGCGGGGAGAGGACAGGGACGAGGATCTGCACTTCGAGTTCGCCGTGGAGGGGATTCTGGAAGGACCCCTGCCGGGCACGGTGACCGATCCCCGGGAGGCAAAATCCATCCTGACATTGCGGCTGGTATCCTATCCTGAGAGGCAGGTCTTGCTGGACAAGCGTTACGCGCCGATCCCGAGCCAGGTACGGACCAGCAGTCACCACTTCGTCTATCAGGTCGTGTTGATGCTCACGGGTGAGCCGGGTATCTGCCTCAGCAGGATCGTGTTCTCCCGCGGTAGTGGCGACCGGCGCGACCTCTACGTGGTGGATTACGACGGAGAAAACCTGTTGCGGTTGACGGCCAACCGGACCCTGAATCTCTGCCCGAGTTGGTCGCCGGATCTCGAGAACATCGCGTTCACGTCCTACACGAGAGGACAGCAAGGGATTTACCTGTTCGAGACAGCCACGGGCAAGGTTTTCACCGTGATCGCCACGGAGGGGTTGAACCTGGGGGCCGACTGGCATCCGAATGGCCGGGAGCTGATCGTGTCCCTGTCCAAGAGCGGCTCTCCGGAAATCTACCGCATCAACCTGCAGGGCCATGTGTTACGGCGCTTGACCTTCTCGCCCGCCATCGAGATATCTCCTACCTGGTCACCGGGTGGCCAGGACATCGTTTTTACGAGTGACAGGACGGGTACCCCGCAGTTATATATCATGGACAGCGATGGGGCGAACCGCCGCCGGCTGAGCTTCGAAGGCCGGTACAACGATTCGGCCGTCTGGTCGCAGAGCGGCGAGCTGATCATGTACGCCTGCCGCATCGGGAACTACACCCGGCTGGTGCTCATTTCCCCCTTCGGGGAAAACAGGCGGGTGATTACAGAGGAGTCCTGGCGCAGCTGCGAGGATCCGAGTTGGGCGCCCGATGGAAGGCACGTGGTCTTTGCCTCGGACCGGACGGGCACATTCAAGCTCTATGTGCTCGACGTCGTGGACGGCACGACGCGCCAACTCACTTTCGGGGAAGAGCCGGACATCACTCCGGCGTGGTCGCCCTGAGGGGCGCCGCACCTCCAAGGGTCTCAACGTAAAGGAGTCACGAGATCATGAGTAAAGGGCAAGATTTGATCTCAAAGCGGATGTTGATCGTGTGCAGTCTCTGTCTGTTGGTCGCGCTGCTGGGTGCAGTTGCCGGGTGTGGCAAGAAGGAACCCGTCGAAACCGACGTGACAATCCCCGAGGAAGTCGCCACGGCACCCATCGTGACCGAACCGGTGCCGGAAGAGCCCGCTGAGGGCACTGCTTTGCCGCCGGTGGACTACGCCGTCATGGATCCGGCAGAGTACGGCATCGAAGATGTCTTCTTCGCTTTCGACGTGTACGACCTCTCCGACGAGGCCATGACTGCACTCACCGCCAACGCACGGATCATGCGTGAGCACCCCGATCTGGTCTGGCTCGTCGAGGGGCACTGCGACGAACGTGGGACCGTGGAGTACAATCTGGCTCTGGGCGAGAAGCGCGCCAAGGCCGCGCGGGAGTACCTGACTACCCTGGGCATCCCCGTGCGCCAGCTCAGGTTCACCTCCTACGGCGAAGAGCGTCCTTTTGCCTACGGGAGCAGTGAAGAGGCTTGGGCCCAGAATCGACGCGCCCACTTCGCGCGTCCCTGAGGAGACGATCTCATGAACGGCAAGATCGTTCTGGCCTGCGTTGCTGCATGTCTGGTGGCGGGTTGTGCACCGCAGCTGGACCGCATCGAGACGGAGCTGCAGGAGAACACAGACGAGGTCGCCAAGCTGCGCGCCGAGCAGCAGCACCTTCGCCAGGAAGTTCAGGCTGTCAACGCCTTGCTCCGGCTGGATCAAGATTTAGGCAGTGAGGGCGATGCCCAGCGACTGGTTCGCATCGGTCAGCTTGGCACCAAAATTGACCAGCTGATCCAGAAGCTGGACGACAACGCAGAGTACATGCGCCGCCTGTCGGCCCGTGTGGACTTGTTGGCTGGCCGGGCCGGCTTGCCGACCGTGGGCATTTATACGGGTCGGCTGCCCGGCGAAGTCGACGCCTCCACCATGGACGATCTACCGGAGGAGGGGCGGGCCATTTTCCAGGCCGCTCAGCTCGATCGCAACCGGGGGAACATCGAACTCGCGCGCCAAGGGCTGGAGGAGTTCCTCTCCCGGTTTGGAAACTCGGAGCTGGCCGATGACGCCCTTTATTGGCTGGGTGACCTGGCCTACGGAGAGAAGGAATACGCCCAGGCCTTGAGCTACTTCCAGGACCTGTTCGACCGCTTTCCCGCCTCAGAAACAATTCCGGCCGCCATGTTGAAATCGGCATATTGTTTGCAGTCCCTGGGGCGGGAGATAGAGAGCCGGGAGTTCATGCAGCGCTTGGTCGATGAGCATCCCGACTCACCCGAAGCGGCACAGGCCCGGGAGCAGCTGTAGGACCTCCCGCCGCTGACTGGTGATCCGGCAAGAAAGGAGCCAACGGTGCCTAAATTTTCCGTTCTGAAACAGGCCCGCAGCCTCGAACAGCCTTTCCGACCGGTGGAAGTCACCGACATCGATGGGATATACCACACGTTCATCGTCCGCTACAGTGGTGACTACATCACCCATTCCCACACGGAAGACGAGTTCATCTACATCATCGAGGGTGCCATCGAGATGGAGATCGACAACAAGGTGGTCGAGGTTCGGCAGGGGGATGCCATGCTGATCCCGGCCGGCAGCCAGCACCGCCCACGCTGCAAGAACATGGCACTGGCTCTGGTGATGGAGAAGAAGGGACTGCAGAAGCAGATGGACATCAGTGTCTGATCCTGCGCGTGTTTCCACGTTTTCCCCGCTATGGGGGTGAACTCCCGCAGCCTGCCTTTTCTGAGTAACCCGGACTAGGATCCGGTGCCTTTCATGGTGCCGTTCAGCGTGTCTTCGATCCAGTGCACCGTCTCACCGCTGCCGATGTAAAGCGGCACCCGTTGGTGCAGCTCGGTGGGCACGATGTCCAGGATTGCGTGCTGGCCGTTGCTGCCGTAGCCGCCTGCGTTCTGGGCGACCAACGACAGCGGTGCCGCCTCGTACATCAGGCGCAACTTGCCAGACGGCTTGCCGCTGGTGGGAGGATAGAGGAAGACGCCGCCGTACAGCAGGTTGCGGTGGAAATCAGCCACCAAGGAGCCGATGTACCGCGAGGATTTGCCGCTGTCATTCTTGTCCTTGCGGCCGTACTTGAGCTGGTGGACCACGTCCCGGACATCGTCGGGCCACCTGGGCTCGTAGGCCTCGTTGACGGAATAAATTCTGGCCACGGGCGGCGTGGTGATGTCGGCGTGGCTCAGCAGGAACTCGCCGATGCTGGGATCCAGGGTGAAACCGTGCACACCGTCGTCGCCGGTGTTGGTGGTGTAGACAAACATCGTGGACGAGCCGTAGATCACATAACCCGCGGCCAGCAGATCGCGGCCCGGTTGCAGGAGGTCTTCCAGGCAGACGTCGGCCAGCTCGCTCTTGCGGCGGTAGATACCGAAGATGGAACCGACGCTGACGTTGGCGTCGATGTTGCTCGAACCGTCCAAGGGATCGAAGACCACGACGTAGTTTCCGCTCCCCTCGACATCGACGTAGATGGCGTCCGCGTCCTCCTCGGAGCCCATGGCACAGACCTGCCCACGGGTGCCGAGAAAACGCTGGAACACCGAATTGGCATAGTCGTCCAGCTTCTGGATCTGTTCGCCCTGTACGTTCGTGTCCCCGGTGGCGCCGAGGATGTCCACCAGGCCGGCCTTGTTCACCTC
>CBDURX010000128.1:0-6162 GCA_965369485.1 uncultured bacterium
ACCCAGAAATAGCCCGCCGTGACCGTCGCCGAAACCACGGCGACGATGACGAGAACCGCCACGATATCCTTCAAGGCGGCGTAGATCAGTCCCAGGGGGCCACCCAGCAACGGCAAGTGGAAATCCAAGTCGAAGCCGCGGCCCATGAGGGTGACCGAGCGCAGGGAGACAACGATGAAACCGATGAAGATCATGAGGTGCATGACGCCGGCGCCACGCTCGTACAGCATTCGTTGCTGGCCGAACCCTATGGTCAGCAATGCCTTCAAGCGGGCCCAGGGACGGTCGGTGCGCCGCTCGGATTCGCCGGCTCGCAGCACCCACAGACGGTCGGCGATGGTAGAGGCGAAGAAGGCGAGGGAAAGGAGCAGCAGGAGGAACATGAACACTGGACTCACGGCGCATCCCCTTGCTCGAGACGAATGGATGAGCCGACTGCACAAGAGCGCAACCGGCCGTAACCAAGGGAAGATACGTCAGGGCTCAGGGGACGGGAAGGATTTTCGCCAGGCCGTGAAACAGACTGTTCAGCCATCCGCAGCCCCTCCTTGAATCAACGTCAACTGCGGTCGCGAGGTGGCCGACACTGCCGTGGCGTCACCCAGCGCCGTCCGCTGTGCGACCTCGTGGAAGACGGCGTCCCAGCGGGACAAGAAGACGCCCTGAGGGAACAGCTCGGCCACGCTCTCGCGGGCTCGGCGGCCCAGGCGCAGAGCAAGGTCGCGGTCGTGCAGCAAGCGACTCACGTGCCGGCGTAGATCGCCGGCGGTCTCACCCACGAGGCCATTGTAGCCATCCCGGATAGGAGTCGTGGCGTGCGGCGTCGTCACCACCGGCATGCCCGTGGCCATGGCTTCAAGCACGGCAAGGTTGAAGCCGTCCTCCAGCTCTGGGTGATTGGTGATCAGGAAACAGCGGTGCTCGCGGTAGGCGGCCTTGAGCTCCTCCCAGCTGCCCGCCGGCAGCGAGCCGGTCACGCCGGGATTGTGGCCGATCAGCGTGTTGGCTATGCCGTGCAGGACTTCCTGCTGCAGGGAGTGATTCAACAGTGTGTCGCGCCGTTTCTGGAGGTTGGAGACACGCAGGACCGCCGGCCGCACGCCGCTGTAGCCGTCGTAGGCATCCAACGGGATGCCGGGCTCGATGATGCGTCCGGGAATCCCCTGCCAGGAGTGCGCCTTCACCTCCGTGATGAAGACGACCTCTGCCGGAACACCTTCGAGGAAGGCCAGCACGCGCGCGGCGAAGTCGGCGGGATCGATCCGGCTCCCCTCGTACACCACCCGACCGGTCAGAGTGCAGTGGAAGAGCAGGACGAGGCGTGAGCAGAGATCCTTCAGGGCCAGCATGTCGGTCAAATTGTGGGCCAGGGCCACGTCGAAAGATTCGCGCTGTGCCGCGGTGGCCGCGGCGGACAGGCTCAACCGCTGGAAACCGGGCGGCAGAGGCCGCACACAGTTATCCCAGCGGCAGGGTGATCCGCGCAGACCCTCATCGACGACGTGGAACGTATGAGGCAGCCCCGCCAGCAGATGCAGGTACGGCTGGTGGGAATTGATGGTCAGGATGCGGAGCCCGCCGCCGCGCCCGTCGCCGCCTCGCCTCGCTGCTGGTGCCATCCTGTGGACCTCCTGTCAGGTTGCGCCGGGCCGCCGGCAGCCGGGATGCCGAGTGCTGCGATGCCGAGTACCGGGAATTCGAGTGCCGAACCGTTGCCGATTTCCTGGACATTTTCCGGCCACGAAGGTAAATTCTCGGGAGCTCGAACGGGTCGACGTGGGAACTATTTTCCTTTCCCCCGTCACTCTTTTTCCCCGCGCAAATCGGGGCCGATACCGCGGTTTTGCGGCGATAGCCCGGTTCCGGCGGCCACAGTGATGTGACCGCTTCCCTGGACACCGGATTTCCTCGCGGTCCGATGCAATTTCGATCCCAGAAATAGGGTCCAAGCCGGGAGCAGAACAGATGAACGCAAATGCAGGGGAAATCACCTACGGTGACGACACCACCATGCACAAGATCCTTGCGAACATGAAACGGGTCGTAGTGGTCGGCATATCCGCCAAGGAAGAGCGGGCCAGCCACGGCATCGCCAAATTTCTCATCGGACAAGGCTTCGATGTCGTCGGCGTCAATCCCACCCTGGACGAGGTCCTCGGGGTCAAGGTCTACCCGAGCCTTTCCGAGGTCCCAGGCGAGATCGATCTGGTGGATATCTTCCGCAGGAGCGAGGCCGTCCCTCCCATCGTGGACGAGGCCATCGCCCGGTCGGCCAAGGCGGTCTGGATGCAGGAAGGCGTCGTGAACCATGAGGCGGCCGCCAAGGCCGAGGCCGCCGGCCTGGACGTAGTCATGGACCGCTGCGTCTACCAGGAGTGGCTGCGGCTGATGAACGCCTAGAAACCGCAACCGTCCGCAACGAGGAGAACGGGATGGAGAAAATCCTCATCACCGGGATCACGGGATTCGTCGGGTCCCACCTGGCCGAGTATCTGTTGCACGAGGGTGGCTACGAGATTTACGGTCTGCGTCGCTGGCGCAGCCGGCTGGAGAACATCGTCCATATCCAGAACGACCTCCAGTTGATCGAGGGCGACATCACCGATGCCCTATCGGTGGCTGGCCTCATCCAGAAAGTGCGGCCGGACTATATTTTCCACCTGGCCGCCCAGTCCTTCGTCCCCACCAGCTGGGTCGCTCCCGACGCCACCCTGACCACCAACATCCGGGGCCAGGTGAACCTGTTCGAGGCGGTGCGGGCCGCGGGCCTGGAGTGCCGCATCCAGATCGCCGGCAGCAGCGAGGAGTACGGCCTCGTCCACCCCGACGAACTGCCCATCACCGAGGACAACCCGCTGCGCCCCCTCAGTCCCTACGCCGTGAGCAAGGTCACTCAGGATCTGCTGGCCTGGCAGTACCACCAGAGCTACGGCCTGGATGTCGTCCGCACCCGCGGCTTCAACCATACCGGACCGCGCCGGGGTGAGGTGTTCGTCTGCTCCAGCTTCGCCAAGCAGATCGCCGAGGTGGAGGCGGGCCGGCGCGCACCGATCATCCGGGTGGGCAACCTCGAGGCCACGCGCGATTTCACCGACGTGCGCGACATGGTGCGGGGTTACATGCTCGCACTGCAGAAAGGCAAGGCGGGCGAGGTCTACAACCTCTGCTCGGGCCGGGACATCCGCATCGGCGACGTGCTGGATCAGCTCGTCGCCATGAGCGACGTGAAGATTGAGATCGAGCAGGATCCGGAACGGCTACGACCCTCCGACGTGCCGATCTTGCGCGGATCGGCCGCCAAGTTCCACGCCGACACCGGCTGGGAGCCGAGGATCCCCTTCTCCCAGACATTGGCCGACACCCTCAACTACTGGCGCGAGAAACTCGCGTCCCCGGACGACGACTCATGAACGACCGCCCCACAATCTTGGTGACCGGCGCCACGGGGTTCGTCGGTTGCTGGCTCGTCGAGGATCTACTGGGCACGAACGCCCGCGTGGTGGGCCTCGGCCGTCTGCCGGCCGGCAACAGTCATCCCCAGACCGCCGGGAATTTCACCCTGGAAGGTGAGGACGACACCTACCGGGGCGGGGTACGCTACCGTGGCGAGGCCGGCAGTTGGAGTTTCATACCGTGCGCCCTGGAGGATCTGAACGTTGTCAGGGAACTGGTGGCGACCGTCGCGCCCGACCTGGTTTACCACCTGGCTGCTCAGAGCTCGGCGGGCCTCTCCTTCCGGGACCCCTTCGACACGTTCACCTCCAATGTCACCGGCAGCCTTAACCTGCTCGAAGCCGTGCGGGAGCAGCCGGCGGCCGGCTGGCCCAATATTATCGCCGTGGGTTCTTGCGAGGAGTACGGCTCCCCGGGACGGACAGTCCCCTTGACGGAACAGTCGCCGTTGCGGCCCGTTTCACCCTACGGGGTCAGCAAGGTCGCCCAGACCCTTCTGTGTCGGCAATACCATCGTAGCTACGGTATGCCCATCGTCACGGTCCGCGCCTTCAGTCACACCGGTCCGGGACAGGACACGCGGTTCGCTTTCCCTTCCTTCGCCCGGCAGATCGCCGCCGCCGAGAATAACGCGGCCGAAGCGCGCCTCGCGGTGGGCAACCTGGCCCCGGTGCGGGATTACCTGGACGTCCGCGACGTGGTGAGCGCCTATAGGTGCCTGGCCACTCACGGCGAACCGGGTGAGATCTACAACGTCAGCTCCGGTCGGGCGTTGACGATCCAGGAGGGACTGGAGATACTGCTGGAGTCGGCGCAGTGTGCCATCGAGGTCGTGCCCGACCCGGAACGCCAGCGGCCGGCCGACATACCCTACATGGTGGGAGACAGCACCAAACTACGTGCCCAGACCGGATGGCGCCCGGAGCACGGCATCCATGACACCTTGCAGGACATGCTCACCTGGGCACGGAAGGAGTTTGCATGACGAGGATCTGCATGGTGGGAACAGGTTACGTCGGGCTCGTCTCCGGCGCCTGCATGGCCGACTTCGGCCACGAGGTTTGGTGCGTCGATATCCTCGCCGACAGGATCGCGGGCCTGCGCCAGGGAATCATCCCCTTCTACGAACCCGGCCTGGATCTTATGGTGAAGAAGAACAGTGCAGCAAACCGACTGCACTTCACCACCTCCCTGGCGGAGGGGATGGAGTCGGCCGACGTGGTGTTCATCGCCGTGCAGACTCCCATGTCCGAGAACGGCGAAGCCGATTTGACCTTCGTGATGCAGGTTGGCGAACAGATCGGCCGGCAGCTCCACGGTTACAAGACGGTCGTCACCAAGAGCACGGTCCCGGTCGGCACAGCCCGCAGGCTGGCCGCGGTCATCCGCGACGCCATGGTCGAACCGGTGGAGTTCGACATGGCGAGTAACCCGGAGTTCCTGCGAGAAGGCTCGAGCATCGAGGATTTCATGCGCCCGGATCGTGTGGTGATCGGCACCGAATCCGCGCGCGCGTCCCGGATCATGGGCGAGATCTACCGTCCACTGTTCCTGCTCGACACCCCCATCGTGTACTGCAACATAGAGACCGCCGAGCTGGTAAAGTACGCTTCCAACTCGTTCCTGGCCGTGAAGATCTCCTTCATCAACGAGCTGTCCGCGCTGGCCGAGAAGTTGGGCGCCGACATTTCCGTCATCGCCAAGGCCATGGGACTGGACAAGCGGATCGGACCCAAATTCCTGCACGCTGGGCTGGGCTTTGGCGGCTCGTGCCTGCCCAAGGACACCAGCGCCATCGCGCACATCGGCAATAGCCACGGTAGCCCCATGCGCATCGTCCAGGCGGCCATGGAGGTGAACGCGGAGCTGCCCCAGCGCGCGCTGGTCAAGGCTCGCGAGCTGCTGGGCGATATCGGCGGCAAGACGGTAGCCCTGCTCGGCGTGTCGTTCAAGCCCAACACCGACGACATCCGATCGGCCGCCAGCATCCCCTTGACCCGACTTTTACTCGCCGATGGCGCCCAGCTGCGCATTTACGACCCGGTGGCCTTGCTACCCTTTCAGGAGCTCTTCCCAGACCTCACTTACTGCGATTCCGCGTACGCCACGGCTACCGGCGCAGACCTGTGCATCCTCGTGACCGAGTGGAACGAGTTCCGTCAGCTCGATTTCAAGCAGCTGGCCGAAGTCATGCGCGGCAAGGCGTTCCTCGACTGCCGCAACGTTTACAGCCGAGCCCACGTGGCCGTGGGCGGCTTCAGCTACGCTAGCTTCGGGCGGCCTGACCCGGAGCAGTAGACGGGAGTGGAGCATGATCGACGGTGTGGTGGTCAAACCGCTCAAGGTGATCCCCGACGAGCGGGGCTATCTGATGGAGATGATGCGGAGTGACGACTCTTTCTACCAGCAATTCGGACAAATCTACCTCACGGCGGTCTACCCCGGCGTGGTCAAGGGCTGGCACTATCACGAGTTGCAGACCGATCACTTCGTGTGCGTGAATGGCATGGCCAAGGTGGTGCTGTACGACCGGCGCGAAGGCTCTGCCACCCAAGGGGAGGTCAACGAGTTTTTCATGGGCGAGCGCAACAACATTTTGCTGGTGATTCCACCCGGCGTGTTGCACGGTATGAAGGGTACCGGTACGGAGACAGCCATGATCATCAACACGCCGACACACACATACAAGTACGACGATCCCGACGAGTA
>CBDURX010000129.1:0-6124 GCA_965369485.1 uncultured bacterium
GCTGAAGCAGAAAGCCAAGGAGTAGAGCCCGGTGGCAGCGAAGAAGGCGAATGATAAGCCGAGCAAGAAGGTGAGCGAGAAGCCGATCCCCATCGACCACTCCTTCCGCGAGCAACTGGGCCTCGTGCTGGAAGGTGACGGGGTCAGCTACTGTTACCAGTGCGGAGCTTGTGTCGGGGACTGTCCGTCGGCTCGTTTCAGCGAGGACTTCAATCCTCGCAACATCATGCTGGCCGTGCTGTACGGTATGAAGGACGAGGTTCTCGGTGAGAATTCACCCATCTGGATGTGCTCCAACTGCTTTACCTGTTACGACCGCTGTCCCCAGGATGTCAAGCCCATCGAGGTGATCATCGCCCTGAAGAACCTGATGGCCAGGGAAGGACGCGTGCCCAAGGGAATCGACAAGGTGGTGGATGGTCTGTTGAGCTCGGGTCGCAGCGCCGTGGTGACCAGTGTGACCCATCGCCGGCGCCAGGAGCTGGGCTTACCGGAACTGCCTGAAATCGATGTGGACGAGTTGCGCGTGTTGCTGGAGGAGGAGTCATGAAATTCGCCTTCTTCCCCGGCTGCATGATCCAGGTGCGCTATCCACAGATGGAAGCCGCCGTGCGCAAGACCGTGCCCAAGCTGGGCGTGGAGCTGGTGGACCTGCCCGGCCTCGGCTGCTGTCCCGATCCCGTGTTCTTCAAGTCGGTCCACAAGCTGGAGTGGCTGGTCCTGGCCGCACGCAACCTGGCCATCGCCGAGCAGGCCGGCCTGGATTACGTGACAATCTGCAGCGGTTGCACCGAGACCCTCTGCGAGTCGTCTCATCTGCTGAACGAGGGAAGCGAGCTGCTGGAAGATGTCAATCGCCGCCTGCACCGCATAGGTATGGAGTACAAAGGCACGACCCGGACCCGCCACCTGATGACGGTTCTGCGGGACGACATCGGCGTCGGCAAGGTGCGCGAGACGGTCACGCGGCCGTTGGCGGGAGCGCGTGTCGCCGTGCACTACGGCTGTCACCTGCTCAAACCGCGGGACGTCATGCAGGTGGACGATCCGGACAACCCCACCATCTTCGAGAACATGCTGCAGGCGCTGGGCGCCACGCCCGTCGACCACGTCGAGCGGATCATCTGCTGTGGTAAGGCGTGCCGGGATTGCGATCTGCCCGAGGAGATGACCAAGACCATTTTGTGTTCCGTCCACGACGCGGATGTGGATGTGATGGGCGTGATCTGTCCCTCCTGCTTCGACTCCTTCGACACGGGTCAGATCAGGGTAGCCAGGAAATTCGGTCTCGATTTCACCATTCCGCCGGTCTACTTCTTCCAGCTGCTGGCCCTGGCCCAGGGTCTGGGACCGGAGGAGGTCGGGCTGAACAAGCACAAGCTGAAGCCGGACAGGTTGCTCGAGCGCATCGGCGTGGCGGCGGGAGGATAAAGGGTCGAAATTATCAGACCACTCCCTTTCGCTGTGGGCGGAAGGGCTTTCTTTGCCGGCGGAAGGGTGCCATGAAGCGAGCGTCCTGCGTGGCCATAATCGGCGCAACCGCATTCGGCGTTATCGGGATTGGCGTTACCGGGATCGGCGTGGCAACGCTTCTTGTTCCCGCCGTGGCCGAGGCGCAGGATGAGTTCCCCTACGAGCTGGAGAGTGGCCGCGAGATCGGCCTCGTCGCCGCCGGGGGGGCAACCTTGGGTCTGGCCTTACTTCTGGACCAACACACGGCAGTGTTGGATTCCGCGTTCATCACCACTCTGGACCGCAGCCAGGTCAACAGTTTCGACCGGGGGGCCACCCATCGTTGGTCGCCCACGGCCGCCAAGGCCAGCGACTACCTCAGCGTCACGATGGTCGTCTCGCCCCTGCTGTTGACTGCCGGTGGTGGCGGAGCGCAGGAGCCCTGGACCGTCACAGCCATGTACGTCGAGACCTGGCTGCTGAACAACGGGTTGACGGCGCTGATCAAGACCGCCGTCGCCAGGACGCGACCCTTCGTCTACAACGACGATCCCCAGGTTTCCCTGCAGACGAAGATGTCAAGGACGGCCCGCCGCTCCTTCCCCTCGGGGCATACCAGCAATGCGTTCGCCGGCGCGTTGTTCATCGGGACTGTGTACGAAAAGCTCAACCCGCACTCCAGTGCCAAGGGCTGGGTCTGGGGTGGGGCGCTCACATTGGCCACAACCACCGGCGTGTTGCGCTACGTGGCGGGCAAGCACTATCCCACCGACATCCTCGCCGGCGCCCTGCTCGGTGCGGCGGTGGGTTATCTGGTGCCAAAATGGCACGAGAAGGATCTGAATGATCAAACTCGGCTAGCTGAGAGCAAGGGGTTCCAGGTGGCTTGGGGATTCGGGTTTTGAGCCTATATGGAACATCGCGGACGATGCGCAAGGAGCACAGCTGCCAAGGCAGGGAGCCGGCACGAATGTGCCATGTGATATCGCTGAGGTTGGGGCCCAACCTCAGCGATTCGAAAGTTCAAACAGTGATCGCCGCGTTATCCGCTTGCGCGAGGACATGAAGGAACCGGATTGGTTCAATTCTTCCTGCCGTGACCGTCCCGTGGCTGACTACGACTGTCCCGACGCCGCCTTGAACGCGGTCGCCACCTTGGCACTCTCGGGTAGCTGCAGCACCCTACCTGCCAGATGACGCAGGTAGATGGCGTCGATGGCGCTGTACAGGCGAGGCGGATTGAACGGGCTGCGCAGCACGTTGTAACCGGCCTTGCGGTACAGGTACTCGGACTTCATCAGCGCCATGTTCTGCATGTCCTCGGCCTTGTTCCCACCCATGAGGATCAGGACCGGCATGCTGCAGCTCTCGGCCCGCGCCAGCAGGTTCTCGGGAATCGGATTCTTGCTCGGTGCGAAGAGGACCATGTCGGCGCTGCCCTGCTGGGTCTCGCCCCAGTCCTCGTCCACGGCCTCGTAGTCGTAGTAGCAGCGATCGGTGAGCTTGCGCTCCAGGCTGTCGGACTGCTTGTCCAACCCTTCCCAGTAGCAGACCAGGAGCTTCTTCGTCAGGGCGCTTTGACGGTACAGCTCGCGGAAGCGTTCACTGTGGGCCGAGACAGCCTTCTGCAACTCCTTGCCGTGCGCTTGGTGCAAGGCGGTCAGCTCGGCGCAGAAGCCGTCCAGTCCAGCCGCCAGCTCCTCGCCCCTGAGGTTGGCGATGTCGATGCCGCTGTCCAAGACGCGACGTATGGCATCCTGGGGGATGTCGGCATCCCGGCCGGCAGTCTCGATGATCTCCACCAGGGCAGTCAGGCTGGCGTTGAACTCGTCGTCGAGGGCCTGGGCGCTGGCGCCGTTCGACTCGGCGGTCAAACGAGCATAGGTGAAGATGGTCGGCAACGGGCGCATAATGGGCGCAGTCAATCCCTTGACCTTCATGGGTGTGATCTGGGTCTTCATGTCTGTCTCCCCTCCGTTTGGGGGTGGGCGCCGGCTGAGAGTTGGTTTGGCGAGGTGGCTAGCTTTCGGCTTCAGGGCACTCGTTTCGTGATCACTGGTTTCCTGAGTTCATTATCACTCATCCAAACATAAGGTACAATTATAAAATACATTTGACACATGAATAAAATTAATATATTGTTGAGGGGCCCTAATCAATCCGGAAATGGTATCATATCCCTCCGGGGGTTATATCCCTTGGAAATTCAGAAGTTACGGGGTTTCTACTGGGCAGTCCAATGCCGCAGTTTCTCCAAGGCAGCTAAAAAAATCCATGTCACTCAGTCGGCTGTCAGCCAGCAGGTGAAGTCCCTGGAAGAGGAACTGGGTGTCAAGCTGTACGAGCGGGTTGGCCGGGGCATCGTCCCGACCCCGGAGGGGGAGCGCTTGATCCACTACGCTCGCCTGATCTTGAACAGCATGGACGATCTGGAGAGCGAGTTCGCCGAGCTGAGTGCGCGGCCCCACGGCACAATCCACATCGCGGCTTTCCGTGGCATCGCCATGCACCAGCTACCCTGGGCCATCATGCGTTTTCGCCGGAAGCATCCGGAGGTCAAGCTGGTCGTCTCGAGCGAGATCTACGACACTGCTATCATGCAGGCGGTCTCCAGTGGCCAGGCGGAGATCGGCTTCACCTCCTCCTGGAACGATTTCACGGACGTGCAGTACTTCGAGATCCTCACCTACAGTGTGTACGTCTGCACGCCGCTGAACCATCCCTGGGTGGGCACACGTGGCCGTCTGTCCCTGAACGAGATCGCCGAGGAGCCGCTCATTCTCTACGAGAAGGGTACTGCCATCCGCAGCCACATCGACGAGGTGTTCGCGGCACATGGCCTCAGTCCCGACGAGTCCATCGAGGTGGGGGGGTTCCTGGCCCTGAAGGAGTACGTCCGCATCGGCCTGGGCATCTCCATCAGCTCGGGTCTGATGATCACAGAGCACGAACCGGACGTCATTCACACCATCGATGTCACCAACCTCTTCGGTAAGCTGGGCTACGGCATCGTACTGCGTAAGGGGCGGTACGTGTCGTCGGCCGTCCGGGAATTCATGCACGCGGCGGGAGTGCCCCACGATCAGATTCCGCTGGTGGTGTGAAGACAGCAGACCAGTTGTGTCGGTATCGCTGGCCGGTTGTTTGTCACCCTCCCATTTGGTATCATGTGATACCGCGGGGATCATGAAAGTTGGGAGTGGGGTCATGTCGGGACGGCGGGCGGTATCCATACTCTGCGTGTTGTTTGTTCTCTTACCCACGGGGATTCTCGCTGATCCGCCGCCGGGTGCCGATCTGATCGGTCTCTACAGTGCCGGCGACGGGTCAGGGTTCGCCAATCGTAATGTGGCGGTCGACGAAATATTCACAATCTATCTCTGCCTGACCGGATGCAGCCAGCCCAGCGGCGTTTATGGCTGGGAGTTCAGCATCGAAGCACCACCTGGTCTATCACTGGTGTCCACACATTTGCGTGGTTGTGCCGAGGGCTCCTTCTTATCCCGATTTCACGGTGGGATTGTTGTGCGGCCCCCTGCCGTGGGCCGAAGTCATCGATCTGGGCGAGCTGGACTTCCTGGTGATCGAGGCCGTTCCGGGCTACTTCTACCTGCGCCCCTATCCCTGGCCTTCACTACCCGGTCACATGGCCTATGTGCAGGGGGATGACCCGAGCGAACTGCATCCCATGTACCCCTCCTCGGGCCGCGAGGACTGCGCTGTGTTCGGCGTCAACACCGGCCCGCTGGACTGTGACGGCCAAACCATCCAGGCACGACCTCGCAGTTGGGGCCTTGTGAAATCACTTTATCATTGACGCGCTGCTTGAGAGGAAGTAGAAGTCTCCTCAGCCAAGGCGTGTAGCCTTTCGCAAAACAGGACGTATTTGGTTATATTTTGTAACCGAGGTCTGGCCGCAACTCGTGCCTGGTAGATTCGGGTCGTGCCCTCGTAGATTCTGGCGCTCAGGTATTCGGGTGCTCAGATATTCAGACACCGAGAGGTTCAGACGCTGATAAATTAGGTGGAGAGAAGTTCAGCCCCTGATGTAGGGGGAAAGGGGAAAATCCATGAAACGACGCAGTCCGTTCCTGTTCGCCGCGGCGGTGATGATCCTGGCGGCACCTCTGGTCGCTCACGCAGGCGAGGGCGCCTGGTTCGACCTTGAGAACTGCTCCATGTGCAAGAACATGAGTGCCGAGAAGGGGTTGATGGAGCACATGGAGTGGGAGACCCACCTGATTACCAACGGCATGCTGAGCGTGACCGTGGTGGATCCCGAGTACAAGGAAGCTTTCGATCGCTCCATGCAGAACATGAAGAAGACCGGCGAGAAGCTCATGGCCGGCGAGCAAATGCACCTCTGCGGCTTCTGCACCTCCTACGGCGGGCTCCGCATGGCCGGTGCCACCTTCGATTACGTCGAGACAGATGCCGGTCACATCGATCTCGTGACCTCGTCCGATCCCAAGGTCGTGGAGATGATCCGCAAGCACGGCCAGCGCACCATCGACGAGTACGAGAAGATGATGAAGGAAGAGCACGAGGGGCACTCTCACAAGGATCACAGCTGATCCACAGCGGTGTACCACTACCTGCCCGGATCGATTCCGGTGACTGTACCCGCTCGCCCTCACGTGATCCTCACTGAACTCGCTCTGCGCCGGGTCTG
>CBDURX010000130.1:0-6112 GCA_965369485.1 uncultured bacterium
GTGCTCGGCCCAGAGCGCCTCGGTGTAGGTGGCGAACCCCTCGTTGAGCCAGGTGTGTGTCCAGTCGGCACAGGTCACGAGGTTGCCGAACCACATGTGAGCCAGTTCATGCAAGATGATGGACTCGTAGAAGCCGTCGCCCGTCACCAGCACCGAGCCGTAAGAGGTGCAGGTCGGGTGCTCCATGGCACCCTCCCATTCGAAGATGGCCATCCCGTACTTGGAGCCCGGGAAGGGGTACGGCCCGAAGCGTTCGATGCAGAATTCCAGCATGTCCGGCAGGATGGCGAAATCACTGCTCGCCTGTTCCACGAGCTCGGAGTAAACATAGTGGGTGATGGCGAGGGTGTCCTCTCCGCTCACATAGAAGTCGTCCAGGAACTCGTAGTCCGAGACGGTCACCGAGAAGTGGTACGTGGAGAGGGGATAGATCTCGTACCAGACGTAGGAGTGATCGATCGCCTTGTCGAATCCGTGCCCGGAGAGCATTTCCTGCCAGACAGGGTGTTCCGTCCAGCCGGAGGGGCCGATCTGTTTGCGCAGATCTTCGTCCCCGACGAGCTTGCCGTTGGACACGGCGAACGTGCTGTTGGGCACGTACAGTGTGGCCGTGTAGGTGGACTTGTCTGGCGGGTCGTCCTTGCAGGGCCACCATGAACGGGCGCTCCATGGTTGGCTGAGACTGGCGGCGATGGGCAGTCCTGCCGGGGTTTCCGTGAACTGGAAGCCGTAGAAACCGTAGAACTCCGGAACGCCCTCGAAATAGAGGAGAATCGTCGTCACGTGCCCCGGCAGCAGAGGCTCGGGGAGATCGAGGACCACGAGATCGTCCTCGTGGGTGAAGATCACGGGTATGTAGGGGATGGAGACCTTGAAGGCGGCGACGACGGTCATGTTGTCCAGGAAATCCAGGACGAGCTGAGTGACCGGTTGTTCGGTGGCCATGAAGGAGACGGCGGTAGAACCCACCAGGTGCTGGACGGCGGGATCGATGTAAAACAGGTTGTCGTAGTGCATGACGTCGATGGCGTCCTGCCGGGGATCCGGCTCGGGCGCCCGGGTCACCGCACCGGGCATCAAGGGGTGGATGGCAGACAAACGGCAACCCTTGCCTTCGTGCAGGAGCACGCCGGACGGATCGTGGGGGGATCCACCGCCAGGGGCCGCCATTACACCAGCCGGACCGCAGAGGGAAACTGCCAATAACAGTCCGCCAACGAGAAGACAGCATAACGCGCAGGGGCGAGTAAAGACGCGCATTGCATCTCCCAGGTGTCTATGTATTGTGCTGAAGTTACACGCTCACTCCCGATAGCCAGTAGAACATAATAACACAAATCGGCCCCCTGATGTGTGAATTTTGTGAATAACCCGTGCCTTGGTTCGCATAACTCATGCAAGGAGGAGAGGATGGTGTCTGACAGCATAACCAACTTCAAATTAGACATTTCGGCCACTGAGCTCTTTTTACCGCCGTCGGAGGTGGACGCCCTGGCGCCGGCCGTGGCCCAGGTGGCGGCTGACCTGGCCGCTGGCCGTGGCCCGGGATCCGATTTCCTGGGCTGGCTGGATTTGCCTGTGGCAGTGGACGAGGGTCAGTTCGCCGCTCTGGAGGCTGCGGCCGCCCGTGCCGAGGTCGACACGGAGATCTACGTGGTCATCGGCATCGGTGGTTCCTACCTGGGCGCCCGGGCCGTCCTGGATGCGCTGGGTGCCGGCGGCGCGGGCGACAAGGATACCGGTGGCGGGGATGCCGGCGGCGCGGCCGTCAGCGGCCGCGGCGACCCGCCTGCGATCCTGTTCGCGGGTAATGGCCTCTGCTCCACGGCGCTTCATCATCTCCTCCAACAGCTACGGGGACGCGATTTCCGCCTGTGCGTCATCTCCAAGTCGGGTACGACCCTCGAACCGGCCTTGGCCTTCCGCCTGCTGCGTTCCCTGCTCCACGAGCGTTACGGAAGGCAGGAGGCGGCACGCCGCATCACGGCTGTCACCGATGCCGAGAAGGGTGCCCTACGGGCCATGGCCGCGCAGGAGGGGTACGAGACCTTCGTGATCCCCGACGACGTGGGGGGACGCTTCTCCGTGCTGACGCCGGTGGGGTTGCTGCCCCTGGCCGTGGCCGGCGTGGACATCCGATCCCTCGTGGGCGGTGCGGCCGCCATGCGCGAGACCTGTCTGACCACAGAATTGCGCGACAATCCCGCCCATCTATACGCGGCGACCCGCCACGCCCTGTATGACAAGGGTTTCACGACGGAGATTCTCAGCAGCTTTCACAGTGGTCTGCAGAAGTTCCAGGAGTGGTGGAAGCAACTCTTTGGCGAGAGCGAGGGGAAGGAGGGCAAGGGGATCTTTCCGGCGTCCACCGTCTTCACCACGGACCTGCACAGTCTAGGCCAGTACATCCAGGACGGCAGGCGCGAGTTGATGGAGACCTTCCTCTGTGTACGCGAGGGCGATCCAAGCATCACGGTGCCTGGAGAGAACGGCGCATCTGGTGGCGTGGATGGTGCGGCCGGCGACGGACTGGACTACCTGGTGGGCCGCTCCCTGGACGAGATCAACTGGCAGGCCTTCGCGGGGACCCGCAAGGCTCACGTAGCGGGCGGTGTACCGTGCCTGAGCATCGAGATCGACCGCGTCACGCCCCACACCATGGGCGAACTGATCTTCATGTTCGAAAAGGCGGTCGCCGTCAGTGGACGTTTGCTGGGGGTCAATCCGTTCGACCAGCCGGGGGTCGAGGCTTACAAGCAGGAGATGTTCAACCTTCTGGGAAAGCCCTAGCGGTCCGGTCGAGTGTGGGCCGAAATTTTTTCAGGAGTTCTCACAGCCGTAGCCAGATGATTCCACCTGTCACAATGGCTATTCTGACTTTTCCAGCTTTTATGCACTGCAAGTGGATCGGGTATTATAACCCCATGGAAATGTTAAGATTATAACAAAGCAACGATTATGCACTTCCGTGTTCATTTGCAGCTCGAGACCGCACAATCAAAACTAAATTAGTTTTATTTCAAGGACTTAACGGCCTCTCTCAGAAAATTCCCTAGTTAATTACTAGACTATTTGCCGAAAACAGACCTATAATCCCTAGGTGTTTACTAGGAATATGTGCCGGTCATCTCGCACCGGTTGTCGAGGGAAGATCGAGTTGATCACCAGGCCGGATTCACAACGCCACCGTGCCTGGTTTGGCTGAGGAGGTCGGCGATGCACCATCTGGAACTGTCTCCCTTCACCCACCTGCTCATGGACCAGGTGCAGATAGTGGCCCTGCTGTTCATGGCCGTCATGTACACATTCAAGGTGCGGTGGCTGCTGAGCTATCCAGCCGGCAAGGAGCGCACTCCGCCACGAGGCGACCACGACAAGGCCATCCGCTACGCCTACATGACCCTCGCCATGCCCTGGGAACTGGAGAGCACGCGCAAGCAGTGGCCGCGCTACATCGAGTTCTTCCTGTTCCACAGCGGGGCGGCCATCTGCATCCTGGTGACGTTCATCATGCCCTACTGGCCGCAGATCCTGGCCGGCAGCGTGACCATGCTCGTCCTGCGGATCGTCATCGTGCTGGCCCTCCTCTCCGGTATATCCCGCCTGATCCGGCGCATCACCCAGCCACACATGCGGGTCATCAGCACTCCCGACGACTACTTCAGCATGATCCTGCTGAACTTCTGGTTGGTGACGGCTTTCTTCGCCGTGGGGCAGAACAGCCAGGCGTGGCTGATCGCTTTCTTCGGCTGCACTGCGTTCTTCCTGGTCTACGTCCCGTTCAGCAAGATTTCCCATTACCTGCTCTGGCCCTTCATCCGGTACTACCAGGGCAAGCATTTCGGTCACCGTGGGGTCTACCCCAAGAAGATGGTGGCTGAGAACGGCCTGCGTCAGACCTAGGCAACAGAGGCATTGATCGAGATCTGGAAGATCTGGAAGAATCAGGAGGAGATGTCGAGATGTCCGAGCAAGATGGAAAACGTTCCGAGAAGGCGCAGCAGGTCGTCGATGGGTTCACCAGCAATCTGAACCGCCAGGCCGTGCTCTCCTTCGGATCCTGTGTGCATTGCGGTCTGTGCGCCGACTCCTGCCACTATTACCTGGCCACCGGTGACCCGAAGATGACGCCGGCTTACAAGGCGGACCAGGTGCGGCACCTGTACAAGAAGCATGTCGACTGGCTGGGTCGTGTGGTCCCCGGTTGGGTCGGTGGGCAGGATATCGAGACCGACGAGGATCTCGAGAAAATACAGGACATTGTGTTCGGCAGCTGCACCATGTGCCGCCGTTGCACCATGAACTGCCCCTTCGGCGTGGACAAGGCGCTGATGATGCGCTACATGCGAGGCCACCTGACCCGGGCGGGTGTTGCGCCTCAAGGGGTCCTGGACGTGAACAAGGACCAGTGGGAGACCGGCAACCAGATGGGCGTCTCCCAGGAAGACTACATCGAGACGCTGGAGTGGCTGCAGGACGAGCTGCGGGCCGAGGTGGAGGACGACAACGCCGTGATCCCCATCGACAAGGAAGGCGCCAACGTGGTGTTTGTCGTCAACCCACGCGAGATCAAATATGCACCGTTGTCGTTGCTGGCCGCCGCCAAGATCTTCCATGTCGCCGGCGAAGACTGGACCATGCCCTCGGTGGGCTGGGACAACACCAACTTCGGTCTCTTCTCGGGCCTGGACGACTTGGGCGGACACATGGGCAAGTTGGCCTTCGACCAGGCCAAGAAGCTGGGCGTCCACAAGATGGTCGTTTCCGAGTGCGGCCACGGGTTCCGCTCCACCAAATGGGAGTCGCCCAACTGGGCCAAGATGGATCTGGACTTTCCCATCGAGAGCTTCCTCGAAACCATGGTCGACTACGTGAACGAGGGGCGCATCCAGCTGGACCCGAGCGCCAACCCCGATCCGGTCACCTACCACGACCCGTGCAACCTGAGCCGCAGCTCCGGTATGACGGAAGAGCCACGCTTCCTTCTCAAGAAATCCTGTATGGACTTCAGGGAGATGTATCCCAACCGCGCCGACAGCTTCTGCTGTTCGGGCGGCGGCGGCGCCATGTCCATGTCCGAGTACGCATCACGGCGGCTGGTGGCGGCCAAGATCAAGGCCGACCAGATCAAGGAGACTGGTGCTAGGGCCGTGGCCACGGCCTGCCACAATTGCGTGGACGGCCTGACCGATCTGATCAAGCACTACGAGATCAAGATCCCGGTCAAAAACGTCTGCGAGTTCGTGGCCGACGCCATCGTGATGCCGGCCGTCGAGAAACCCGTGGAAGTGCCTGCCGTGGAAGTGTTCGCCGAGAAGACGATCCTGGTGGTCGACGACGAACCCGACGTGGTCACCTTCCTGACCACCTTCCTGCAGGACAACGGCTTTAAAACATTGTCGGCGCGGAACGGTGAGGAGGGCATGAGGCTCGCGAAGGAACACAAGCCGGACCTGATCACCCTCGACGTGACCATGCCGGGCAAGTCAGGTATCTCGGTTTACAACGATCTGAGGAAGGACCCCGAGATGGACCACATTCCGGTCTTCATCATCACCGGCGTGATCGAGTTCCGGCAGCTGATGTACCACCGGAACATGGCTGCCCCCGAGGGCTACATGGAGAAACCGATCAACACGGATGTGCTTCTCATGCAGATCCGGCGCATCCTGGGTGCCGAGGCCAAGATCGCCTCCTAGCCCATTACGAGCAACGGGAGATGTCGCCATGAGGGTGAATCAGCAAAACAGCCGCCACGAGTGGGACCTGGACATCCCGCCCGAGACCCTCTTCGAGGAGGCGCCCTGTTACATCACCGTCCAGGACCGCGAGCTGAATATCCTGCAGGCCAACCGGCAGTTCCGGGAGGTGTTCGGCTACCAACCCGGCGACACCTGTTACGGCCTGTTCAAGCAGCGCAGCACGCCCTGCATCGACTGCATCGTCCTGTTGACCTTCGCCGACGGCGAGAGTCATCGCACCGAGGAGACGTTCGTCACGCAGGAGGGCCGCGAGATGACAGTCATCGTTCAAGCCACACCACTACGGGTTGACGAGGGGGCCATCACTGCAGTCATGGAGATGGCCACGGACATCTCCGAGGTGTAGCGGC
>CBDURX010000131.1:0-6068 GCA_965369485.1 uncultured bacterium
GGGAATCTGCCCTCATTGCGGTGCCGATCTGAACCAGGAGAGTTGTGACTGCCAGACCGAGGATCACGACCCCCGCTGGGACGGTCTGCCCTCGGACTGATTCGGTTCTATATTGAATGCAGCGCCGGCTACGGTCGTGTGCGAGAGCCGGTGGATAAGGACAAAGGAGAGAAAAATGGCAGTACCCAAGAAGAAAACCTCGCGGTCACGCAAGGGAAAGCGGCGGGCCAACTGGCACCTCAGCGCGCCCAACCCCCACAAGTGTCCCCACTGCGGAGCACCTCGTTTACCCCATCGTGTGTGTCGAGCGTGCGGTTACTACGGCGAGCGGGAAGTGATGGTGGTCGAAAGCTAGCCCGGATTATTGAATCGCTGCGAGATCCCGCTTGCGCGATGACGTGTTGGACTGAGGTGACCATCGAGGAACCGATGCGGCAAGGAGGATGATGACTTGGCCGACAAGGGTGGCAAACCAGTCATAGCCGTCGATGCCATGGGGGGGGATCACGGACCTGGTGTGGTCGTCCCCGGTGCTGTGAATGCATTGCGGGACCAGCAGAACTTCACCCTTGCTCTGTACGGGGATGAGGCCGCCGTGCGAGCGCAAATCGCCACGCTGGCCACGGATGATCTGTCGCTGAAAGTGGTGTCTTGCAACCAGGACATCGAAATGTCCGAATCTCCGGCTGCGGCCATTCGTGGCAAACCCGATTCTCCCATCGTCCGCGCCATGCAGGACCAGAAGAACGGTGAGGTTCACGCCGTAGTCAGCGCGGGCAGTACCGGGGCCATGGTCGCCGCCAGCCTGCTGATTCTGGGGCGATTACCTTCGGTGGACCGGCCCGCCATCGCCACTCTTGTCCCGACCGTGACTTCACACCTCCTGTTGGTGGACGCCGGTGCCAATGTCCAGTGCACGCCCGAGCATCTGCTCAGCTTCGCGCAGATGGGCGACCTGTTCGCCCGTGAGATACTGGACCTGCCAGAACCGGGGGTTGGATTGCTGAACATCGGCGGAGAGGAGTCCAAGGGTCGCGAACTCGAGGTGGCGACCTTTCAGCTCTTCCAAAAAGCAGCGTTTCGATTCACGGGAAACGTGGAGAGCAACCAGTTGCTTTTAGGCATTGCCGACGTCGTGGTAACTGACGGTTACACGGGCAACATGGTGCTCAAATTGGTGGAGGGATTCGGACGCTACATGGCAGGTTTGGCACGTAACGAGGAGTTGTCAGCCTCGGAGCAGCAAGCTCTACTGCCCGTGTTGAAGATCCTCGAGCAGAGGTTCTCGTACGAGAACTACGGTGGTGCGCTCCTGTTGGGTATCGAAGGCGTGAGTATCATCTGTCACGGCCGTAGTTCCAGACGGGCTATCACCAATGCAGTCCTGATGGCTCTGAGCCAGGTCAGGCTCGACATCCCTCACAAGCTTCAGAGTGTCCTGGGCGATCAGACCTGAGGCCCGCGACCACGCTGTCAGAGGTAGCCATGTACTGTCTGCCCATGATGTTTCCCGGCCAAGCCTCCCAGAGTGTCGGCATGGCGCAGGAGCTGGCAGCCCAACCCGGTCCTGCCGCCGACTTCTTGAACCGGGTGGACGAGATCCTGGACGAGCAGCTGACGCGGCTCATGTTCGAGGGGCCCCTGGACGAGTTGACCGAGACGCGGAACGCTCAGCCGGCCATTCTCGCACACTCCGTGGCACTCGTTCTGGCCTTGCGCGAGCGAGACATCCATCCCGCTATCGTGGCTGGCCACTCCCTGGGCGAGTTCTCAGCAGCCGTGGCCGCGGAAGCCCTGACTCCGGAGGACGGTCTCCGCTCGGTGCGCAAGCGGGGTGAGCTCATGTACGCTGCCGGCCTGGAAAGACCGGGCGGTATGGCCGCGGTCATGGGGCTATCGCCCGAGCGTGTCAGCGAGGTCTGCCACGAGGTAACGGCAAGGGTGGGGATCGTATGTCTCGCCAACCACAACTCAGCGTCCCAGGTAGTGATCTCGGGTGAAATGACCGCCGTGGCGGCGGCGGGGGAGCTCCTCAAGGAAGCGGGGGCCAAGCGGGTCGTCGGATTGCAGGTCAGCGGTGCGTTTCACTCACCCCTGTTGGCCGGAGCGGCGGAACAGTTCGCGACGTACCTTGAAGGTATTGACATCGCAGATCCCTCCGTGCCTCTGGTAGCGAATGTTACCGGTCGGGCCGCCGAGACCGCCACCGAACTGGCTGATGGGTTCAAGCGCCAGCTGACGGCGCCGGTCCTGTGGCAGGATTGTCTGGAGTCCATCATTCAGCGGACCAAAACCGCCGGTGGAGCAGCTGTCGTGTTGGAAGTGGGCCCCGGCCGTGTCCTGACCAACCTGGCCAAGCGGATCTACCCGGACGTGACTTTCCTGCCCGTGGGCAGCGGAGACGACCTGGACAAGGTTCTGGACTTCCTGGGTCGGGAGCGGCCATAATGGCCGCCGCGCGGGTGATGGGTATGGCAACACGGAGGAGAACCGCATGAGTAAAGGAGCTGTCATCATCACCGGGGCCAGCCGTGGCATCGGCCTGGCCATTGCCGAGAAGCTGGCAGCCGAGGGCTACGACCTCGCCCTGATGGACATCGACCAGGATCGCCTCCAGGCGGCGGTTACGCAGCTGGAAGGTGACGGCCAGTTCACTACCCATACCGGGGATGTGTCCGACTGGGAGCAGGTCCAGGGAATCGTCGCGGGAGTCCGTGACCAGTTCGGTACCATCTGGGGGTTGGTTAACAACGCCGGTGTGACCAAGGACGGCCTGATCGTGCGGATGAACCCCGCAGACTGGCAATTCGTTCTTAACGTCAACCTCACCGGCACCTTCTACTTTACAAGGGCAGTCGCCCCTCTTATGATGCGGCAGAGAGAAGGTCGAATCATCAGCATCAGCTCGGTCATCGGCTTGACTGGCAATGCCGGCCAGGCTAATTATGCAGCGAGCAAAGCCGGAGTTATAGCGCTGATGAAGTCCGTGGCGCGCGAGCTGGGGAGCCGGTCAGTGACGGCCAATGCGGTTGCGCCGGGGTTCATCGCCACAGACATGACTGCGGATATCCCCGCACAGGTCAAGGCGGAAATGCTCGAGCAGATCCCCTTGAAGAGGTTCGGCGACGCCGCGGATGTCGCTGGTGTGGTTTCGTTTCTGTTGTCACCGAATGCCGCTTACATCACCGGCCAGGTTCTGGTGTGCGATGGCGGCATGGTCCTTTAACCGTTGACTCCACCCCAAGGAGGGAATCGCAGCATGTCCTCGATTCAAGAAAAGGTTTACGAGATTATTGAGAGGAAGCTGTCCGTCAATCCGGAACAGATTACCCCTGAGGCCTCCTTCACTGAGGATCTGGGCGCTGACTCCCTGGACACCGTCGAGTTGGTGATGGATCTCGAGGAAGTGTTCAACATCACCATCCCCGAGGAGGATCAGGAGAAACTGCGCACAGTGCAGGAAGCCATCGATTACCTGGAAGCCCACGTGGAGCAACAGTCGTAGCCTCCAACAGCTTCAAGACCGGGTTGCGGTACGACAATTGGAACAAATGTTTCCGGCCCCATCTGGTCCTTGCCAGGTGAGGCCGGATTCCCATTTCCCTACGCCAATGGAGGTAGCATGATGCGCCGCCGCAGGGTGGTCGTCACAGGCATAGGAATGATCACGTCGCTCGGGCTGGACACGCCTGCGAACTGGAAAGCCCTCGTCGCAGGACAATCCGGTATTGCACCCATCAAGAGCTTTCACGTGGAGGAGTACCGAACCCGTTTTGCTGCTGAGGTGCACGGATTTGATCCCCACGTGGTCATGCAGCCGAAGGACGCTCGCAAGGCCGACCGGTTCAGTCAGTTCGCTGTCGTCGCCGCCTCCGAGGCTATGGCGCAGTCCGCTCCCGGCGAGGTCGATCCTTACCGGGCCGGAGTGATCATCGCTTCCGGCATCGGTGGCATGATCACCTTTGAAAACCAGCACTCGCGCATGGTGGAGCGCGGTCCCAGCCGTGTTTCACCCCTCTTCATCCCCATGATGATCGCAGACATGGCTGCTGGCCTCGTTTCCATCCATTTCGGGTACAAAGGTGCCAACTTCTGCACAGTGTCCGCCTGTGCCTCCAGCGCTCACGCCATCGCCACCGCTTTCGACCAGATCCGGTTGGGTCAGGCGGATGTCATGATCAGCGGCGGGTCCGAGGCTCCCATCTGTCCCATGTCTCTGTCCGGTTTCGGGGCCATGAAGGCGCTCTCTACCCGCAACGATGACCCCGACGTCGCCAGTTGTCCTTTCGATGCCACGCGGGACGGATTCGTGCTGGGCGAAGGGGCGGGGATCCTGGTCCTGGAGGAACTCGAACGGGCCCAGGCGCGGGGCGTCGAGATCCTAGGTGAGATCATCGGTTACGGTTTCACCGCCGATGCGTTCCACATGACTCAGCCGGAGCCCACGGGGTCCGGAGCTCGGGAGGCCATGGCGGGTGCCTTGCGTTGCGCGGGTCTTTCCCCGGAGGCGATCGGGTACATCAACGCCCATGGCACTTCGACACACTTCAACGACAAGATCGAGTCCCAGGCAATCAGGGAGCTGTTTGGCGAGCACGCCGACTCGCTGGCCATCAGCTCGATCAAGTCCATGACCGGACATCTCCTGGGCGCGGCCGGAAGCCTGGAAGCCGCAGCGACCCTCCTCGCTCTCAAGGATGGGGTTCTGCCGCCGACCATAAACTATAGGCATCCGGATTCCGAATGCGACCTCTACTACTGTCCGAACACGGCTGAGGAACGCCGGGTGGAATATGCCCTTTCCAACTCCTTCGGCTTCGGCGGGCACAACGTGTCCCTCTGCCTGAAGGCATGGTCATAGCTCGGCCAGGTGGCACAGACGAGCAATGGTACTCTTTACGGGATTCCAGCATTGGCTGGCCAATCTTCTTGCCTTACGTCCTGGCGGAACGCAACCTGCCGGGGATGAGCTGACAGATGAGCCTTTGCTCTTGAGAGAGGTCGAGAAAAAGCTCGGCTACAGCTTTCAAGACCGTACCTTTCTGCAACGGGCTCTCCAGCACCGGTCCCACGTCCACATCTCCGGTAGTAGCCGCAACCAGTCCAATGAGCGGCTGGAGTTCCTAGGTGACTCGGTGCTCGGCTTGGTGGTCAACGAGTACCTCTACCTGCGTTTCCCCAAACGGGCCGAGGGAGACCTGACAAAGATGAAGTCACTGCTAGTGTGCGGTACCCGGCTTTCCGAGGTAGCGGGAAACCTGCAGTTGGGTTCTCATATCAGGATGAGCCGGAGCGAAGCTGCGACCGGAGGTCGGAAGCGCACCAGCATCCTGGCCGACACCATGGAGGCAGTGATCGGAGCTGTCTACTTGGACGGCGGCATCGAGGCGGCGCACAGGGTCATCAAGCATTGCCTCCTGGACCGATCCTCCCGGCTCCTGAACCGGCGCTCTCTTGGCAACTACAAGAGCCGTCTACAGGAGTTGATACAGGCCAAGTACAAGAACCCGCCTCGTTACCGAGTCGTGCGTGCCACCGGTCCGGACCACGCCCGGATTTTCACCGTAAGCGTAACATTCCACGGTGTAGTGCTGGGTACGGGTGAAGGTCCCAACAAGAAAGCAGCGGAACAAAAAGCCGCCCAGGAGGCTTTGAATCGTTTGGCGGAAGAACCGGAACTGCTCAATGACTTCATGGAGTGAGAGAGCCGCGTCGATTTCGCCAGGAGAGGGACATGAAGTTTTGCGTGGCATGGTTGTTCATGCTCCTGGCCGTGCTGGCAAGCACAAGGCCGCTGGTGGACCAGGCTGTGGCCCAAAATCGTTCCGGGCCTGACCTCATCGACTTCGCCCTGCCTGATACCCTATCAGAGATCGATCTCCCCTTTGGAGCCGCCACCAGCTACCTGCTTGGTACCACTTTGTTGGAGCAGGGGGATTTCCAGGGAGCGTTGCCCTACCTGTATCATGCTTACCGCCTCGGGTCCGACATGCCCGAAATCGCCGACGCCTATCTTTCGGTTCTACTCGCGTTGAGATACCGAGAAGATGCCCTCACAGTCGTGGAAG
>CBDURX010000132.1:0-6013 GCA_965369485.1 uncultured bacterium
ACCAGGTCCAACATGATGAGCTGGGTCTGATCCTGGGCGGGGACATTATCCTGGAGGTCATGGATGTTTCCATCGCGGAAGTGGAGAGGGTCAGGAGCGTGATTCGGAACCTGAAACCCGGTCAGACTCTGCGCCTGACCGTGCTGCGTGGTGGCAAGACCATGAAGATCCTGCACCAGATGACCCCTGAGGAATTGCCGCAGTGAGCAAGCTGGCCGATTGGCTGGACATTCGCCCCCAGGAAACTCGCCGGGTGATCCAGGCGACCCTGGGGGCTTTTTTGATCATGGCCTTCCTGGTGCTGGGTCGAGCGCTGCGGGAGTCCCTCTATCTGACCACCTTTGCCGTCGAGACACTACCCTACATCACGGCTGCGGTTGCCCTGTCGACCTTGCCCGCCGTGGCACTGTTCACGCGTCGATTGAGCCACTCCTCTCCCCGACGTGTGCTGGCCGCGGTGACCTTGATGGTTGTGGCGGGGCTGATCGTGCTCTGGCCCTTCGCCGGCCGTAACCGGGTCGGTGTCGTTCTGTTCTACCTTTGGACCGCGCTGGGGACGATTCTGCTGACCTCGGGCTTCTGGGGAGTGACGGCCGAAGCGTTCGCCGTGCGGGGTGCGAAGCGCCTGTTCGGTGTGATCGGTGCGGGGGGTACCGCAGGCGCCATGCTCGTGGGCGGTTCACTCAGCTGGTTGACCGGTTGGCTGGCATTGCCTTGGTTGATCGCCCTGCTCATCGTGCTATTGCTGCTGTTCCACCTCAACCAGTTGCTGTCGCCCCGGTCGCGAATGGACCGTTTGGGCCCTGACGCGAGGGGAACCGGGGAGGCTGCGGGGTTGCGGGTGAGTCTGGGCCTGGTCTGGCGCAGCCCGTACCTGCGCGCTGTGGCGGGCATGGTGTTCCTGGCCGCGGTGGTGGGGATCCTGCTCGACTACCAGTTCAAGGAACTGGCCAGGGCGGGCAACGACACCCAGCCCGAGCTGGCCAGTTTCCTCGGCGCCTTCTACGGCTGGACGGGGGGGGTGGCGCTCCTGCTCCAGCTGTTGGTGGCCTCTCGCTTCATCGCCACAGCCGGTGTTGCGTGGGGCATGGCCGTCATGCCGTTGGCGGTGATGCTCGGCTCGATCCTGTTCTTGTTGGTACCCGGTCTACCGAGCATCACTCTGGTCCGGGGCGCGGACGTTGCCTCGCGTCGGTCCATCGGCCGGACGGTGCTGGAGTATCTTTTCGTTCCGCTGCCGGCGGATCTGCGCCGCAAGACCAAGACATTCATCGATTCGGTGGTGGACAGCTTGGCCGAAGGCGGCGGGGCCGCGCTCCTTTTTTTATGGGTCACCCTGGCACGGTTGCCGTCCCGCTACCTGTCGCTCTACGTGATCGGCTTCTCACTGCTCTTCTTACTGCTGGCTCGGCGCATGGGGCGACTGTACTTCCGCAATATCGTCTCCCGGTTGCAGGAGGGTGGAGAGGGGTCCGCGGATCTGCCCGCGGGCGCATACCCGCACCAGAAAGACCTGCTCAGCGGCGCCTTTACCCGTCTGGACATGGAGACCATGACCGTCCTGGCCGCTCTGCCTGGGCTCGGGGAAGGGGAGGCGGCCGAGTCCGGTGGGGATCATTCAGCCGAGTCACCGGATGAGTTGAGGATGATGGAGAGTCTCGCCCAGCTGCAGTCACCCGAGCAAGGACAGGTTTTGCAGGCGTTGCGTCGGGTGAAGAACTGGGACGAGGCACACATCGCCCAGCTGATCTGGCTCTTGGCCCGCGACGGCTTGTACCGTCCGGTCGTCCAGACCCTGCGTGATATTGGGCATGCCGCTGTGCAGCAGCTGGCGCTCATTCTACAGGACGATAATGCCGACTTCGTGATCCGGCGGCGCATCCCGGCCGCGCTTGCGGCCGCCGCGGACGCCGAGGCGGACGACGCCCTGCTGGACGCGTTGGCGGCCAATCGGTTCGAGGTTCGCTACCAGGCGGCCATCGCCCTGGTGCACCGCCGTCGCCGGGAGCGGCCAGTATCGCAACGGCAGTGGCGGGACCTCGTTTGGCAGGCCATCCGGGCCGAGGTGGCCCGTGACCGACCCGTGTGGGAATTGCAGAAGCTGCTTGACGGTTTCGACCGGCCGGACGATGACCTGGTTGCACAGCAGGTCGGGGTGAGAGGGGCCGCGAGCCTGGAGCACACCTTTCGCATGATGACCCTGGTGCTCGACCCCGAACCGGTGCGGGCCGCCTTCCACGGTATCATGCTGTCCGACGAGCATTTGAAGAGTTACGCCCTGGAGTACCTGGAGCAGGCGCTGCCCACGGACATACGCCGCCGCCTGTGGTTGATCATCGGGGACGTGAGCGAATCCAAGCGGCAAAAGGCTTTACGCTCCCTGGACGAGGTGGCCTCTGACCTCATGGCCACGCGGGCCACGCTTTTCGCGGGGGAGCAGGAACGCGAGGCGTTACGCCGGATGCTCGAGAAGCGTGAGGAGTAGAAACCTCCATCTCGCCGGACAGGCAAGGCAAAACTTCCCTCCCTGCCGCCCGTACTGGTATGATGAACCGTGCAACACGCTGCCCATTTCCCAGCCGGGGAGGGTCCCATGACCAGAAGCAGTCGGCGTGAATTCCTGAAGAGGGCCACCGCCCTGGGTGGGGCCACACTCCTGTCCCCCTACTGCAGCCTGGCCCTGAGCGATTCGCCCGTCCCGGCCGTCGCAGACACGTCCGAGCTGGTCATGGCCATCGCCCGCTGGCAACCTGAGGCGGAGGGTGACGTTCGGAGCATCGCCACCAAGCTGACACAGGAGGCCATGACGACACTGGGGGGCATGGCGCGCTTTGTCGCCAAGGGAGACGTGGTCTGGATCAAGCCCAACATCGGCTGGAACCGGGCTCCCGAGCTGGCGGCCAACACCAATCCCGACGTGGTGGCGACCCTGGTCCGCCTCTGCCTCGAGGCCGGCGCCAAGAAGGTCAAGGTCGGCGACAACAGCTGCCACCCCGCCCGGCAAACATACAGGACCAGTGGCATCGAGGCGGCGGTGCGGGAAGCGGGTGCGGAGATGGTCTACCTCGACGACCGCCGCTTCAAGGATGTAGACCTCGGCGGCAAGCAATTGTCGTCCTGGCCGTTGTACCCGGAAGCCATCGAGGCCGACCTCCTCATCAACGTCCCGATCGTCAAGCACCATGGTCTGAGCCGCGTCTCCCTCTGTATGAAGAACACCATGGGTATAGCCGGCGGCGATCGCGGACGCTGGCACCAAGCGTTGCCGGACTGCCTTGTCGACATCACCGCTTACCTGCGACCACAGCTCTGCATCCTGGACGCGGTTCGGATCTTGACCGGACACGGGCCTCAGGGCGGTAACCTGGCCGACGTGAAGCGCCTGAACGTGGTGGCGGCCGGGCGGGATATCGTGGCTCTGGACAGTTTCGGTGCGGAGTTGCTCGGGCACGAACCCGCCCAGATCGACACGATCCGGGCGGGATATGCGGCCGGCCTCGGCCAGATGGACTACCGCCAGGTAGACCGCGTGGAAGTGGTGATTTCGTGAGTCCACGCCGTCGAGCACGCCTGATCGTCTGGATCCGTCGGGTCGTCCAGACCGGTTGTTTGCTCCTGTTCTGCGCCTTGCTTCTGGCCACGCGCGACCCCGGCGAGGCAGAGGTGAGCACTCTGCTGGGCCTCTACTTCGACATCGATCCCCTGGTACTGCTGGCGACCTGGTTGGCAAACCATAGCCTGGCTGGTCTCTCGCTCCTGGCTTTGCTCACCATCGCGGTGACTGTGATCTTGGGCCGTGTTTTCTGTGGCTGGATCTGTCCCTTCGGAACCTTGCACAACACTGTCGCGTCCCTCCGCGGCCGGCTGCGGCGATTGCTGCCGCGGACGGAGCAGTTCTCTCCGTGGCAGCGGGCCAAGTATTACCTGCTGGCCGCCTTGCTGCTCATGGCGCTGGGCGGCGCTCACTGGATCGGTGTCCTGGATCCCCAGTCGTTCCTGTACCGCAGCACCACCACGGCCGTGTTGCCGGGACTGCAGTGGGTGGTGGATGAGAGCGCTACTGCGGTCTACCAGAGCGACCCCCACTTCGGGCCGCTGCATCTAACCTCGCTCACCGAACCGCTCTACCGTTTCTGCCGCGACAATCTTTTCGGCCAGGAACGGCCAGTATTCACGGGCAGCGGTTTCATCCTGTTGCTCTTCTTGATGTCTCTCGCTCTGAACCTCTACCGTCCCCGCTTCTGGTGCCGGTATATTTGTCCCTTGGGCGCGTTGCTGGGGCTTTGCGCCGGGCGTCCCCTGCTACGCTTGGCCGGGACGGCCGCGGAGTGCAACGATTGCGGCCTCTGTACCATGCGGTGTCCTGCGGCCGCTCAGCCGGAAACGCGGGACGCCTGGCTGCCGACCGAGTGCTTTGGTTGCTGGAACTGCGTGGCCGCCTGCAAGGACTCCGGCCTCGATTTCAGCTTCTCTCCGCCGTGGCGCCGGGCATCCTGGGGGTCGGTCGATCTGACCAAGCGCGCCACCATGGCGGCACTGGCCGGCGGTGTGGGCGGGCTACTGCTGATGCGCATCAGTCCCCAGGCCCAGGCGCGCACCTTTAAGCCGGCGCTGATCCGGCCGCCCGGCGCGCGAGCCGAGCGCGAGTTTCTGCAACGCTGCATCCAGTGCGGTATGTGCATGAAGGTGTGCCCCACCAGTGGCCTGCAGCCGACCTGGCACGAAGCGGGTCTCGAAGGAGTATGGACACCGCTGCTGGTACCCCGCATAGGCTGGTGCGAGTACGAGTGCAACCTCTGCGGCCAGGCCTGTCCCACCGAAGCCATCGTGCCGCTGCCGTTGCCGGAGAAGAAAAAGGTCAAGATCGGCCTGGCCGCCATCGACACCACTCGCTGTCTGCCCTACGCTTACGGACGCGACTGCATCGTCTGTGAGGAATACTGCCCAATCCCGACGAAGGCCATCTACTTCGTGGAAACCGAGATCAGGCTACGCGACGGCGGCACGCGCCTCGTGAAGCAACCTCAGGTCGACCCCGATCTCTGCACCGGCTGCGGTATCTGCGAGACCAAGTGCCCGTTCAGTGACCTGCCCGCCATCCGGATCACCAGCGCGGGGGAGGATCGCCATCCGGACAACCAGCCTTTCCTGCCGGTACAACCAGGATACAACGCAACATCTGATTACGGGTATGGAGGGTAAGTTGGAGTAGTGCTTCCACTGTCCGGCAGGTGGGCCCGGCGCGCGGTTACTACTTGATCAAGGCCATCTTGTGAATGACCGACCGGCCGGCACTGCGCGTGCGCAGGAAGTAGATCCCGCTGGCCTGGCCCCTTCCGTTCTCGTCGCGACCATCCCACACCAGGGTTCGCCAGCCAGTCGCAGCCGGACCGTCGTACAGACTCCTGACCTTGCGACCTTGCAGATCGTAGATTCTCACCTCCAACTGCTGTGTTGAGCCGGCGGGGCCGGGCACGTACAGTCGCACGCTCGTGGCCGGGTTGAACGGGTTGGGGAAGGGCTGAGTCACGATGAGATCCACTCCCACCACCGGTTCCGGCACGTCTACCAGATCGAGGGTCCGGTGTACGCCGTCGCGGAACACGTGGCCGCGGAAGGTGGGCCAGGGAGTCAGTCTTACGTCGTAGGCGAACGGCATGTCCCACACGTGGATCAAATTGTCCCAGCCGCCGTAGACGATGTCCACGTCTCCGTCACGTTCCAGATCACAGATGACCGGCGAGGGGCGCAAAGGTCCGCCCAGCGTGATGGGGAAGCCGTTCACCAACTCGCCCGAGGCCTTGAAAGCGTAGAGGTTGTTGGGGCTGTCCTCGTCGCCGCCCCCGATGCCGTGGATCACGTCCAGCAGTCCGTCCCCGTCGATGTCGCCGACGACAGGACTCGCCTCCGAGTTGCCGGGCAGTGGCTGGGGCCAACCGGGTAGCGGTTGCCCCGCAGTGCCGCCCACGTCGTCGGTGTCGATGATGAAGAGGTGGGTCAGCTGATTCGACAC
>CBDURX010000133.1:0-6011 GCA_965369485.1 uncultured bacterium
GGATCCTCGCCGAGGCGCACGGAGGTATACTCGTGGCGAAAGCAAAGGTCATCCGTGAAACAATTGCCATCGAAAATGGTAGTGATGACAGTGACACCTTCGATGGTTTCACCGTTCCTGGTGGCATCCGATACTATATTAAAGATGACCGTACAGCCCGGGAAGACCTCCATGGAGCCGGAGCATTCCATGTGCAATGTCGTATCCGTGATTGTCCCGTCACAAACCAGATCGGGAAATCCTCCGTCGGGATCCTCGAAACCGAAGGGGTCCCCGGCGCAGAAAGTGTCCACGGAGGGTGTCTCACTAAGAACTTCCAGCGTCTCACAATCTCTTTCGGTCGTGATGGTCTCCCAGACACCCTCCCAGCTCTCGGGTACGACGATGCTGTCGGCGCTGGCTGCGCCGGCAATCAGGCACTGTGCTGTGATCAGAGACAAGGCAAACATGAACAACGTTCTCATGGTCAATGCTCCTTCCCCCGTTCAGAGGGGTAATTGCGGCCAGACCCTACCGCCGGCACAGCCTGTACGTCTGCCAGGGCCGCGTGGATCAGATCGGAGTGGGCCGGTTAGTAGGGCCTGTCGTGGTCTTTGCGCAGAGCTGCCACTCCCCCAGGCAGCACCCGGATATCGGATTATTATAGTCTAGTTTTTGGGGATTGTCTACTCATTGGGTTACAATATTCGGGCGCGCGGCCAGTACTACCGATCGCGCGCCATGTAGACAGGTATGCTGAGAGGGGGATGACACAGAAGGTTTCTGGGTGAGAATGTGAAGGGATTATTCGGGCAGGATCTTGAACCAGCCGTTGGCCGACAACACGTCCGGTTCCAGCCCCACGTAGCCGTGCACGCTCCACAAGTAGGTTTTTCCCTCAGCAAGCAGCGACCGGAGAGAATCGGGGACGGCGAGCTTCTGGGTAGGGATTAGCTCCTGCCGGTACAGTGTGGCCAGGTCAGGAGTGAATATCTCCAGAGTGAAGGAATCGAACTGTTTCGTCGTGCGCCAGCTGAAGAGGTCCGGGCAGCGGCTCAATTCACCCAGCGGAGTTTCGGGTACGATCTCCTGTCCGGCGGTTTCAATGCCCCGCAAGGGATCATGTCGCCCGATGGGCTGTCCCGGCCCGAGATCTCTGTTGACCAGGATGAAAATCACCGCGGCGGCAGCGGCCGCTGGCACGAGCCAGCGCAGGGCTACCGTGGAGCGTCGCTGTGGTCTGGTCGGCGAGCGTTCGCCGGTGACCGCGGGTAGGATCTTCTCCCGGAATGACCTGGCCAGGGCGAATTCGGCCCGTCTCCAGCCGGCATCCTCCAGCAGCTCCTCGTCGGCATCGATATTCGCGAAACGCTTCAACCGTTTCAACTCGAGGCGGCAGAATGGGCAATCTTCCAGGTGCCGCTGGATCGCTGCGGATTCATTTTCTGCGCTCTGCCCTGCCGCGTGTGCGGCCAGCAGTTCGAGATCGGGATGATTGTCGAATTCCCTCTCAGCCATGGGAAAAATCCTTTCCTTTGACGAGCCGCTGGAATTTCCTCCTGGCGTTCTGGATCAGCGTTCGGGCACCGGTGACGTTGTCGCAGCCCAGGATCTTGGTGATCTCCTTGACCGTCAGTCCTTCTCGGTAGTGCAGAACGAATGCTTCCAGCTCGTCTTCCTTCATCTTTTCACGCGCGGCCACGAGCAGATGTTCCAGCTCCCTCTCCAGCTCCATGCCTTGCAGATGGTCAACGAGGGTCGAGTCGGCTACCTCGCAATTATCGAGAGACATCAACCTCTTCCGCCACGTGTCTCCTTTCAGGGCCAACCTGCTCAGGCAATGGTTCTTGGCGATCCGATACACCCAGGTCGCGAAACTGGACTGACCAGCGAACCCGGCGATGTTCTTGAAGACCTTGATGAATATTTCCTGACTGCAGTCGACCGCCTCCTCGACGTCGTGCGTGTAGTTGAAACTCCATAAGTAGATCTTTTTCTGATACCTCCGGAACAGTTCGGCGTATACGTCCTCTGCATCCCGCACGGTGAGAATCGTCACCAGGTGTTCGTCCGTTGCGGTTCGGAGGTTGATGCTCACTCCTTAGACTCTCCGGGTTTCTGCATGACATAAAATTTTCATGCCGAGTCGAACCACAGCTCATGTTCGGGAACATTACGCATTATTCTAGCGAGATTTTCGTTTTATACGAGTCCTGATGATCATGACACTGCCCGTCAACAGCGCAGCCATGAACAGGGCCGTGGCCAGGACTGTCCGCAAGCTGGGTTTGGTAGGTGCCGCGACGACAGTAGCACCGTCACCCACCACGATGAAACCCGCCCACGGCGTGGGAGCTGACGTGGCGACCGGCCAGGTTATCGCTTCCAGCTGGGCCGTGCGGAGTGACGCTGCCGTGGATAGACCCTGGCGCAAGTTTCGGTAGAATTCCACCATGAGGCGGCTCGCAAACCAGTCTGGAATATCCGCCTGGGCGGCCAGGACGCAGTTTCCACCGGCGTAGAGGAAGGCCTGAGTCAAGCCGGTAATTCCTTCTCCAAAGGCCAGGACACCGTCCGCCGACCGACAGGCCGCGAGAGTGACCAGAGAAGCGTTCAGCCGCAACGCCGCCACTTCGTGCCACTGGAAGAGACCGTCCTCGGTAGTTGCCGGTAATTCATTCAGTCGGCTCGTACTGGGGTTCATGACGATGAAAGAGTGGCGGACGTCTTCATCGTCGGCATAACTGTGAGCCGCAATGTGCAGGATGTTCGTCTCGCTCAGAGGGCTGTTCTTGAAGGAGCGCTCGTCGGCATCGTCTCCGGTCAACACGACCGAGCGGTGAAACAATCCTGCTACGCGCTTTGCTTCGTCCGCTGCATGCGGCAGAGGTGTGACCGGAGCCTCCACAAAGGGGTGTAGCCGGTTGGCTCCCTTGTCGGCGGATTGTGGTACACCTTCGCAACCGGCGGCGATGATGTCCAGTGGTGGGCGTGACTGTCTCCTTGACGTGGCTCGTACCCGCAGGTATCGAAGTGTCCGCAGGGAGGGCGCGAAGAACAGCTCATGTTCCTCGAGCAGATACCTAAGCTCATTCCGCAACAGTGCAAAGGGCAGGCGATGCAAGAGACCGTCCGGAACGATGATCAGAGTTTCGCTGGAGCCGAAGTCGGCGGCGGCCGGACCGATGAGCAGCCTGTAGAGTTCGCGCTGAGCCGTGGCCAGGATCTCCGGGGGGAGATCGGTGAGCCCCACACTGTCCTCTACCGCGGTTGCTGTATTTTCCGCATCCGGCCCGCCGGCCGTCGTTGCGCTCCACTGTCCCAGCAAGCGCAAGAAGAGCTGGACCTTTGCCTCGATCTCAGCGCGGGGCGGCAGAAGGTAGGCTGTGACCTGTCCGTCAGCGGCCGAGAACAGGTAGGATTGCTGTGATCCCAGGAAATAGGCGAGCATCCTCTCGTTGGGATGAAGGGTTGCGAGGAGTACGTCCATACTTTCTGCGGTGGGATAGACCATGGTCGCGTAAGCATTGTCCCGTCCGGCGATCCGGATGCGCAAGAGCGAGAACTGTCGCTCCAACTTCTCGATCCTCGTAAGCAATTCCTTTCGCTCTGCAGCGGGCAAGGAATCGTCCTGTAGTCGAGCCTGCAGAAACGTGATGGTGGCCTGGATGTCATGTTCCTCTGCCGCGAACTCCTGAACGGGCTCACCTTCGAGTCTTTCGAAGGCGCTACGCAAACGGCCGGCGAGGATTTGCGCCCGTGACCGTTCGGAGAAAGCGAAGGCTTCGGCGGCCGCGGCACCGCTGCCCGATCTGTCCGAATTGCCCGACTTGCCGAGGATCGCTGCGATCATGCGTTCGTAGGGAAGCAGGGTGGGGCGCAGCATGTGGTGACGCAGCTCGTCGGAGCCGACCTTGTGCCGGAGAGATTCCACTGTCTGGATTGCTTGCAACTGGAAGGATTTGCTCTGTGTGAGGTCTCCCTGGGAAAGGTGGTACACCCCCAGGTCGGACAGGCAATACCACTCCATCTCAGGCAGACCGGCCTCCATGGCAATGGTCAGAGCGCGCGTTGCATTGGCGATAGCCTGTTCTGGAAAGTCGGCGCTCTTGGCCAGGAGGTAATACGTCTGCGATCGAACGTGGAGTTGGCCCTGATCGGCTAGCAGGGTGCTAGCCTCGTTCAAGTACTTGCGCGCCTTGCTCTTGCATCCGGTCTCGAGGTAGTGGGAGGCCAGGTCGTTCAAGGCCCAGATGATGACCACGTTGTCGCTCCACTGGCGAGCGGACTCCAGGGCACGCAGGTAGTACGATTCCGCCAGATCGACACGACCAGCCGCCGCATACAGACTGGCCATGCCGCCGACGGCACTCTGGAGTAGCTCCTTACTACTGATTTTCTGGGCGAGGGAGAAAGCCTGTTCGTACTGTTCCTGGGATTTGTTGTAATCGCCGAGGTGGCGATAGACAGCGGCGATGCTGGCGTGAGCGCGCCCAGAGCCGGCCTGGTCGCCAAGTTCGTCATGGATGGCCAACGCTTCGTAAGCCATGACGAGGGCCTGGCGGTATTCGCCCTGGAGGGAATGAAGTACGCCCAGGGAGTTCAGGCACCAGGCGCCGCTCTTGCGGTCACCGAGCTCAATGTTCACCTCCTGAGCCCGCCGGTAATATTTCTCGGCCTGCTGTAAATATCCCAGCTTGTGGTTGGCGAGTGCCAGACCTCCGAGAATCCAGTTCAGGCCGAAAAGGTTTCCTGACTCCTCGTATGCCGCCAGGCAACTCTGATAGTGAGCGATTGCTTCCGGGTATTCACCCAGGAGTGAAAGGTTGTAGGCGAGGCGCTGGCGGGCAGCGAGTTCGCCCCACTCGTTCCCCTGCCGTCGGTGCTCGGTGAAGGACTGCTCGAACAGAGTCAGCGCCTCCTGGCGGTTCCCCGCGGTTTCAGCGATGGCGCCGAGGCCGTAGTATATATTGCCCAGGAGGTCATCGAGGTCACAAGCCAGTACCAACTCCCTGGCCTCCTCGAGGTGGTGCTGCGCCTGCTCCAGATTCCGTAGACGTGTTTCCGTCTGTCCCAGGTTGTTGAGCATGACCGCTGTTCCCTGGCGGGAACCCATGATTCGTTCCGCGGCGAGAGATAGACGATAAAAATCCACGGCCTCGACGATCTGACTCCGCTTTTCATGAAGATTTCCCAGGCCCCTCAGGCAGTCACTTTTTACTTGCCGGTATCGGTGTTCGGTGGCCTTTTGCAGGATTATTCGGTACAGACTGTCTGCTGGCGCCAATTGGTCCCTCGCATTGTAAATGACGGCGATGACGACTTCCGCCCGGGCCAACAACCTGCCCGCGCCTGGTGCACTGGCGAACATTCCTGTCACCGCAGCGGCTGCACGCTCGGCTTCGGGCGTGTTTCTTGCCTGGAGGTGACAACTCGCGGTGGCCAGAAAGCAGACAGCGGCGGACAGGTTGTCGTCCTGGGCGCTGTAAAGGGCGGCCGCCTCCCGGAAATCCGCGGCCGCGGCAGAAAATTTACGCTCTTGGCGCAGTCGCGCCCCGGACAAGTAAAGCTGGTAACATTCACGGGCGGAGCCGTCCGTCGCGATGCCTTCCTGCTGCAACAGGATCAGTGCACTGCCGGCACGGCAGGTGCGGGTGTAAGCCGTGAGAAGTCCCTCGGCGATTTCCAGGTGTCCGGGCTGTTCCTGGAGTAGCCGGGTGAAGTAAGCGGCGGCTTGCTCGTTCTGGCCCGCGTCCAGCAGATCGGCACCTCGGTTCCACATGCTCAGACGTTGTTCGATATCCGCCGCGGAGGAGAGGGGAGCAGGGTCAGCAGGGTTAGCAGATGAGACGTCTGCAGCCCCGCTGAGTATGTCGACCAGGACCATCGCAGCGATCGTCACCAAGAAGACCGGGATCAGGACCGGGGTCGGGACTGGAGTCAGGTCAGAGATCATCGTCGAATTTCGAGATCCGGATTTCATAGCTGGATCGCACGCATTTTCGTACAGAACCTCAACAGCGACCATCCGG
>CBDURX010000134.1:0-5983 GCA_965369485.1 uncultured bacterium
CCTCATCGGCGCCGGTGGATACGGCCAACCCATCCACACCGGCATCCGGTTGGATGACATAGGTCTGATCCTGCAAGGCGCAGTGCCGGCCGCCCTGCTGGCGCTGATCATGCAGGGGATCTTCGAACTGGCCGAGAGGGGCGTGGTTCCTCGAGGGTTACGGTTGCAGCCGGAGGGTTGACGCCGGGAGTGATGACGCCTGGTGGAAGGGAAAAGTGCCATGAGTCGCGAATGGACCGAGACCTACCGCAGGGTTCGCAACGCCACGGAGGCGCTTTGCGAGGCGCTCGAGACGGAGGATTATGTCGTTCAGTCCATGACTGTGGCCAGCCCCACCAAGTGGCACCTGGCCCACACGACCTGGTTCTTCGAGACCTTCCTGCTGCGGCCCCACCTGCCGGATTACCAGGTTCTTCATCCCCAGTACGAGTACCTGTTCAACTCTTATTACAACACGGTCGGCGCTCAGTTCAGCCGGCCCCGGCGAGGCCTGCTCGCCCGACCCACGGTGCGGGAGGTTTACCAATACCGGCGATACGTGGACGAGCGGATGGAGCGGCTGCTTGCGAAGTTCCCCGCCGCCGTGGATGCCGTCGTGCCGAACCTGCTCACCGTGGGTCTGAACCACGAGCAGCAGCATCAGGAGTTGATGTTGACCGATTTGAAACACGTCTTCTCGGTCAACCCTCTACAGCCCGCCTACCGATCGCAACAGGAGTCGCCACCCTGCGAGATCCTCGCCTCGCAATGGCGCGCACAGGCCGAGTCTCTGTACTGGATCGGCCACCAAGGGGACGGCTTCGCCTTCGACAACGAGTCCCCCCGACACCAGGTGTTCCTGGCTCCCTTCCGGATCGCCTCGCGCCTGGTGACGTGCGGAGAGTATCTGGAGTTCATGGCCGACGACGGCTACGCGAAACCAGAGCTCTGGCTATCCGACGGCTGGGACGCGGTGCGCCGGCGAGGCTGGCGGGCGCCGCTCTACTGGGAAAGGCGCGACGACGCCTGGTTCCAGTTCACGCTGACGGGCCTGCGGTCGGTACGCCGCGAAGAGCCGGTCTGTCACGTGAGCTACTTCGAGGCCGACGCCTACGCCCGCTGGGCGGGCGCGCGGTTGCCCACGGAGCAGGAATGGGAAGTTACAGCCGCCCCGGCGCCGGTCGCCGGCAACTTTGTCGAGGACGGTCGCTGGCACCCTACGCCCTTGGCCGCGACGATCGGCGAAATGCCCGGGCAACTCTTCGGAGACGTTTGGGAGTGGACCTGCAGTCCGTACAGCTCCTATCCTGGCTACCGGCAGCCCGCGGGTGCCCTCGGCGAGTACAACGCAAAGTTCATGTGTAACCAGCTCGTCTTGAGGGGTGGTTCCTGCGCCACGCCGAGGGATCACATGCGATCGACCTACCGGAACTTCTTCCACCCGGACGCCCGCTGGCAGTTCACCGGTATCCGGCTGGCAAAGGAAGGGTGAGTTCATGAAGCCCCAGCAGCTGGCTACAACGACCGTGGCCCGCGACACCTTTCGCGAGGAAGTGATCGACGGTCTCCGGCGGACTCCCAAGCGGATCCCGTGCAAGTACCTGTACGACGAGAGGGGCGCCCGTCTTTTCGAGCGGATCTGCGAGCTGGAAGAGTACTACCCCACGCGCACCGAGCTGAGCATCATGAATCGCTATATAGGGGAGATGGCTGCTTGCCTGGGCAGGCGTTGCCAGCTGATCGAGTACGGCAGCGGCAGCGGTCTGAAGACACACATTTTACTGAAAGCGATGGAAGATCCGGTGGGCTACGTGCCCATCGACATCGCCGGTGACCAGCTCGCCGTGGCGGCCGCCCGTCTCAGGACACGCTTCCCCACCCTCGAGGTGTTGCCACTCTGCGCCGATTACACCGGCCACTACGAGTTGCCGAGGACCCGCAGAGCCGCCGCCCGTCGCGTGGTCTACTTTCCGGGCTCGACCATAGGCAACTTCGATCCTGAAGCCGCCACGGATTTTCTGCGGCACATCAGCGCGGTGTGCGGGCAGGACGGCGGGTTGCTCATCGGCGTGGACCTGAAGAAGGACAAGAGTGTTCTGGAACGGGCTTACAACGATACCGCCCAGGTCACAGCGGCCTTCAACTTGAACCTGCTGCGGCGGATCAATCGCGAGCTGGATGCCGACTGTGACATCGCACAGTTCCGTCATCGTGCTCAATTCAACGAGGATCACGGCCGCATCGAGATACACCTGGTCAGCACTTGCCGGCAGTCGTTCCGCATCGACGGTGTGGAATTCGCCTTCGTCGAGGGAGAGACCATCCACACGGAAAATTCCTACAAATACACCACGGCCGAGTTCGCCCGTCTCGCGAAAGCCGGCGGCTATCGGGTCGCACGCGTGTGGAGTGACGACGACGCGCTGTTCAGTGTACAGTATCTCGTGACGGACTGAACGAATTGCTGCGCCTTGCAACAGGGGAAGAAACACATGCCTCGAGAGAAGAACAACGACCTCAAGATCGGTGAGCTGCCGAACTTGCGCATAGTGCCTGTAGCTGAGGTTGTCTTCCACGAAGAGCCGGACATGGAGCGTGTCGCCAAGCTGGTGGATCGCTTCGGCGCCGACGGTGTGCTCAAGAACCCACCCGTCGTGGCCAGGCGGGACGGCTCGACACAGTGGATCCTGCTGGACGGGGCCAACCGGATCACGGCCCTGCGCAAGCTGGATTACCCGCATGTGCTCGTGCAGATGATCGACTTCCTCGATCCGAGTCTACAGCTCGACCACTGGCATCACGCCGTGGAGTATTTGACCTCCGAACAATTCCTCGACCATGCCGCGAACATTGCGGGGGTAACCATCGCTACGGAAGAGGAATGCCCGCCCACGTGGGAGGAGTTTCTTTGCCGGTTGACCTTCGTTGGCGGCGAATCGGTCGTCCTGGCCGGTTCCGGCAGCCTGTTCGAGCAGGTGAAACAGCTGAAGAAGTTCACGAACCTCTACCACCACCAGGCCACCATGGATCGGGTGAGCTACACGAACATGGAACACCTCGGGCGTAACTATCGTAACTTCACGGCGCTGGTGACCTTCGCCCGCTTCGACAGGGAACAGCTGGCCGACCTCACCGACGCCGGCCTCACCTTGCCCAGTGGCATCACCCGCGTATTGCTGCCCAAGAGGGCCCTGCGCTTCAACCTCCAGCTGGATTTCCTGCGCTCACGGCTATCCACGGAGGAGAAGAATCAGTGGCTCGAGGAAACGATCCAGCAGAAGATTTCCGACAAGAACATCCGCTTCTACCGTGAACCCACGTTCTTCTTCGACGAGTGATGGCCACACAGAACGGTGAACTGAACAACTTTAGACAGGAGGCCAGGCAATGGACGATGTGAAGATCTTCTTGAGTGAGAAGGAAATGCCAACCAGTTGGTACAACATACAGGCTGACTTGCCAAAACCGCTGCCGCCGGTGATCCACCCCGGCACCAAGGAGCCCATCGGCCCGGACGATCTGGCGCCGCTCTTCCCCATGGGTCTGATCTTGCAGGAGGTGAGCCAGGAGCGTTACATCGACATCCCCGGGGAGATTCTGGATGTCTACCGGCTGTGGCGGCCGTCACCCCTGATGCGCGCCCGCCGCTGGGAGAAGGAGTTGGATACCCCGGCGAAGATCTACTACAAGTGGGAAGGAGTGAGCCCCGCCGGCAGCCACAAACCCAACACGGCGGTGGCCCAGGCCTACTACAACAAGCAAGAAGGCATCGAGCACATCACCACCGAGACGGGCGCGGGGCAGTGGGGGTGTGCCCTGGCGTTCGGCTGCAACCTGTTCGGCATCGAGTGCAAGGTTTACATGGTCAAGGTGAGCTATGAGCAGAAGCCTTACCGACGTCTCCTGATGGAGACCTGGGGAGCGCAGTGCACGCCCAGCCCGAGCACAGACACCCAAGCGGGACGCAACATACTGGAAAAGGATCCCGATTCTCCCGGTTCCCTGGGTATAGCCATCAGCGAGGCCGTCGAAATAGCCGCCTCGCGCGAGGACACGAAGTACTCCCTGGGCAGCGTCCTGAACCACGTTCTGTTGCATCAGACCATCATCGGCCTCGAGACTCAGCAACAGTTCGAGAAGATCGGCGAGTATCCCGATGTCGTCATCGGCTGCGTCGGCGGCGGGTCGAACTTTGCCGGCCTGGCCTTGCCGTTCGTGCGAGACAAGATCGTCGACGGCAAGAACACGCGTTGCGTGGCCGTGGAACCGGTCGCCTGCCCGAGCTTGACCAAGGGACTGTACCGCTACGACTTCGGCGACACCGCCTGCACGACACCCTTGCTCAAGATGTACACGCTGGGTCACGACTTCGTCCCCGCCCCCATCCACGCCGGCGGGCTGCGCTACCACGGGATGGCGCCCATCGTGTGCCACCTGCTCGAGCTGGGGCTCATCGAGGCCGAGGCGTATCACCAGAACACCGCCTTCGAGGCGGCCCTCAGCTTCACCCGCGCGGAGGGCTTCTTGCCAGCGCCCGAGACCTCCCACGCTCTCAGAAGCGTGATGGACGAGGCGGGGCGCTGCCGCGAGAGCGGTGAGGCCAAGGTCATCGTCTTCAACAACAGCGGTCACGGACACTTCGACCTGGCCTCGTACGAGAAGTATCTGCGGGGTGAGCTGGTGGACTTCGAGCTGTCGGAGGAGGAGCTGAAGAGGGCTCTGTCGTCCCTGCCCGAGGTATAGCCGGATATCGGTTATCGTCTTGCCTTTCAGGCAGTTGTGTAATTGCACTCGGGTGCAATTGAGTACACCTGGGTTAGGTGAACCCACAATTTCAGAGGTGCGGGCGGAAATTTACTGGATATATTTGACTGAATAATCAATAATGTGGGCTAGAGTCGTTTCGAGTCCCCGACGGGAGCAAGAGCGGCATGCCGAGGCCCAAGGAATTCGCTGAGAATATAGTCTTGAAGAGAGCCATGGATCTGTTCTGGCGGCAGGGCTACGAGGCAACCTCGCTGCGGGATCTCGAGCAAGCCATGGGGATAGGACGGCAAAGCATTTACAACGCCTTCGGTGACAAGCACCGCCTTTTTCTGACGGCCCTGGACCGCTACTACCACAAGCTCTTCAGTGGGCTGATGTCGGCCTTGGAACGGAGGGATGCATCCTTGTCCGAGGTGAGGGACTTCTTCCGCAATACGGTGAACATCTACGCGGCTCAGAAGGAGCGACGCGCTTGCCTCCTGGTGAACGCCACCATGGAGTTGGCCTTGCGCGACGCGTCGGTGGCCGAGCGGATCCGTGTGCACCAGGGCCGGGTGGAAAGCGCTTTCCGACACGCGCTGCGGAATGCCAGGGAAAAGGGTGAACTGGCCAGGAGTGTCGATCCCGACCTTGCGGCGCGTAGCCTCACCTGCACGACCCTCGGCCTGGCCGTACTCGCCAAGGGGGGAGCCTCGAAGCAGACCCTGCGGGATGCGGCGAAGCTGAACATGGTGGCGCTGGCCGGCTGTGGAAGATAACCACCTTTTTTGGGATTTGTTATTGATCCTTCAGTCAAATATAAGTGGGCACAGTCCCATTGAGAGATCGTACTCGTGCAGTTGGTATAGATACTCATTTTCTAAAAAAGCTGGAAAATTAGATATACCATAGATTTCTCACCCCTTTCTCCTGGGAATTTGATACAATTACGAGTTGAGGTCGTGCCCCGGGTGTCGAGATCCCCAGGTCACTTCATCCCAGGTCACTTCCTTGCGGTACTGTTTGTCTGGTTGTACCAGATGATTTCCTGTCATCACTACACCAAAGGAAGTGCGATGATGCAAAAGCGAACGTTCGCCCTGACCTTCTGTTTGGCGCTCCTACTCCTACCAGCGCTTACCTTCGCCAACACTTCCTCCTCCCGCGCCGACGAAGAACCGGGCATGATCCAACCCAACACCGATTACATGACCGAGGGCTTCGAGATCTTCTGGCCCCCGGAGGGATGGACCAGGCT
>CBDURX010000135.1:0-5977 GCA_965369485.1 uncultured bacterium
GTGATGGCTGGTCCGCAGACGGTGACAGCGACCTTCAGCAACCTCAATACCATCCTGGCGAACACCAGCGACGTGGGTTGCATATCTACGGTGGTTACTTGTGCCGAGGACATCCCTGTAGAGATCTATCTAATCGCCGCAAGCGATGTCGCCTTGTATTCGGTGACCTTCTCGCTGACCAATCTGGCGCTCTGCGTCGACGAGGACGTCAGCATAACCGAGGGCTCGTTCCTGAACGGCGAGGGAGCGACGACTTCCTTCACCACAACCGATAACATGGACGGGACCTACACGGTTGACTGTACGATCACGAACATACCTTGCATCGGTGCGTCGGCCACGACAGGTACCTTGTTCACGATCAATGTGACCAACGACGGTGTCGTCGAGGGGACGGGAGCCATCGCGATTACGGCGGTGGACCTCAGGAATTGCGCGACGGATCCGATCGGTGCCTCCGCTGGCAACGACGCGGACATCACCATCGATATGGTCGTTCCCGACGCAGTGACGGACCTCGCGTCGAATCAGGTCATGAGCGGCAACCCACCGGGAGGCACAACCGCGGTGGATCTAAGCTGGACCGACTCGGCCTCGCCGGACGTCACCTCGGTCGAGGTGTTCCGCAAGGGCTTCGGTTTCTATCCGGAGTACTCGGATGACGGCGGCGCCGAGCCAGCCGTACCGACCGACCCGATCGCCGAGGGCTGGGACCCGGTAACAAGCCTGATACCGGGTGATGAGGCTTACACCGATGCCACCACCACACGTGATTTCTGGTACTACAGTGTGGTCGTCATCGATGCCTGCGGTAACCCATCGACTTCCGTGATCTCCAGCGGCGTGTTGAACTACCTGCTAGGGGACGTTTCGGGGGATGGCGGGGAACCGGACAACCGGGTCGACACCTTCGACATATCTCTGCTCGGGAGTGGCTACAGCACTGAGGAGGGCGATCCGAACTATCTGAACGTCCTCGACATCGGACCGACGGCGGACGGCAGTGCGACTGGTTTGCCGACTACTGACAACGAAGTCGGATTCGAAGACCTCATAATCTTCGGTATCAATTACAACTTGGACGCTGGCGGCGGCTTGCCCGCGCTCCTTCTCTTGGCTTCGCCCTCACCCTTTGACCACAACGAGCTGAGTCTACAAGTTCCCGAGCTACCGGAGCCGGGCGAGACCTTTGAAGTCGATATCTGGATGGCGGGTGATGGCACGGTGCAAGGTCTTAGTATTCAGTTGGTCTGGGCTGAAGAAGTCGTCGAACCCGTTGGCTTCCAGGATGGTGAACTACTGGCCGATCAGGGCGGCATGGCCCTCGCGCTTTCGCCTGAATCGGGCGTCATCGATATCGCTTTAATGGGTATTCGCGAGAGTGGCATCTCCGGTGAGGGTGTGCTAACGCGTGCCACCTTCCGAGTACTGACCACGGGTTCGGCCGCGATCGATCTGGGCGAGGTCGATGCTCGAAGTGCCAGCAACGAACCCATCGATCTGATCAACGGGAGCGTGACCGATATGCCGGACCCGTCCGATATCGTACGCGTAACATCGTTGCATCAGAACTTCCCGAATCCATTCAACCCCATGACTCGGATCTCGTTCGATCTGGCGAATACAGGACAAGTCACCATCAAGATTTATGATGTCAATGGGCGTCTCGTCAGAATGATCGTCGATGAACATCTGGCCGCCGGAAGCTACTCACGGACCTGGGATGGTACCAACGACAGTGGAATGAGGGTGGCGTCGGGCGTGTACCTGTACCGCCTGGAGACCCCTGATCTTCGTCAGATGCGCAGGATGATTTTGTTGAAGTAAACGCCACACGGCACGGATAGGAGGGGGCCTCTCGGCCCCCTCTTCTCACCTCACAAACATAACTTCGTTGGCTAATGTTCGGTCAGGTTCGTGGCTCCCACGTTACTTGCTTCTTTCCTCCGAGAAAGCGCAGAAACGCTACCAGCGAGGCGAGATTCAATAGGCACAGATAATAGGGGAAGGTCAAGAAGGTCCGCTGATGGGTATGATGCCTGCGCAAGTAGCCCAGGATAGCCAGGGCGTAGAAAAAAACCTGCAAAATCAGGGTGGCCTGCCAGAAAGAGCTCGTCCCAGCCAGGACCACATTCGCCGCCATAGTCCCCACCTGGAAGGCAAACGACAAGTATCTCAAGATTTTATGGGACAACAGCTGCCAGGCGAAAAGTCCATAATGCAACGGGTTTAGAAGGCAGGCCTTATCAAGCAACGCGTGCCAGGCGCGCAAGCTGACTCTCACCCGCATGCGGAATTCGTCTTCTGCCCTGGCGAGCGCATCCTCGTAGAGTTTTGCTTGGGGGGCGTAGACCGCCCTGAATCCTCTCTCGCGCACGCTCAGGGGCAACACGAAATCGGGTAGTTGATCGGGTCGCATGGGCTGGTACAGATCGCGGCGAACCGCATCGATGCCGCCGTCGACTCCCACGATGGACCCCATGCCTGTTTCCCACCAACGCAGCTTGTTTTCATAGGTCATGTAGGCAGAGCAACCCTCACCCGTCAACGAACCGTCCGGTGCCCGGTACAGCATGCGTCCGGTGACGTAACCCACCTCATGGTCGACCAGGGGAGCAACCAGATGGCGCAGGGCATCGGGTGCGTAGAGGGAGTTGGCATCGGAGAACACGATCACGTCGCTGTTAATTTGGCGCACAGCTAGGTTGAGTGCCGACGTTTTGCCAGCCCGTGGTTCCTGCCTTATCAGTCGTACTCGAGGGTCGGCGAGGCTGGTTACAATCTCGTCCGTGCCATCGTCGGATCCGTCTGATACGACAACCACCTCGAGACGATCTTCAGGATAGTCGAGCGCCAACTTGTTGCGGACCGTATCAAAGATGCAATCGGCTTCGTTATACGCCGCGATCAGGACTGTGATCTGGGGCAGCTCCGCATCGGTTACCCACCCGTCCGTCCGCGGCCAACGCCTCAGGACCCGGGCGAGCAATGCGCAGGTCAGTGGATAACCAAAGTACACGTACACCAGCAAGAACACGCAGAACCAGAAGATGGCAACGGCCACGGTCAATTCCTCACCCTCAACAGTCTATCACGGTATCGCCCAGGCAGTGTTGCCTCGCTCGCGTAGCTGCCGCGCGAGTTCGTTATCGTGAAAGAGGACGACGACCTCCGGACCAAGCCCCTCCCGATTCAGGAAGGTACAGAGGTCGAGAATCTGCCGCTCAAGCGCTTCGTGTACGGTAAAGCATCCCACAGTGCCCATATTTCACAGATGGGAAAAAGATAGCACAATTTACGGGCCAGTTTACTATAATTAGCACCGGTGTCGCTATCCCGTAAGCTACCCGGATAAGGTAAATGGACCAAGTCGAGATCTGCTCGAAACCGGCGTCACCAACCTAGGGGATGTCAATTTTTTTCTGATGAGAGCCTGTCCGACAAACCCCGTCTTTCCTGTGGTTGACGGAAGAAGCGGAGAACAGCATGTTGGCACCCTCCGGATTCATGTTTGTCGAACAATCTCAGTAGTGGTGGCATATGTCGAACCGAGTCACAAATAGCATCTGGAACTGGCGGGCGGAAGCCAACCCGGGTGAGCGCCGCGCGTCCGAGCACGCGGAGTTGCGGCGCCGGGCCTTCATCCAGTGCGGTGTGATGGCCCTCGTGGGGGCTGTGGTCTTCTTCCTGATCGGTCACCGGACAGTCGGTCTGGTGGTCTGGGGCCTGGCGGTTCTGATCCTGGGGCTGGGTCTTCTCGCCCCGGGGGCTTACCGGCCTTTGAACCGTTTCGGCGAGTGGCTGGGGCGGGCCGTGGGAGGGCTGCTGACTTACCTGATGCTGGTACCGCTCTTTTTCCTGGTCTTCTTGCCGGTCTCCATCTATTTGCATCTGCAGGGTCGTGACCCCATGAGCCGCCGGAAACGCGACCAGCGCTACACCTGCTGGATACCCCGTCGCCAGCCGATTTCCATGGATTCCTACGCGCGCCAATTCCTTCTCGAGGATCGTGAAGCCCGGGGTCTGGCGAGGCCCGTCGGTGCCGGTCCCGAACCCCAGGGTGAAGCACGATCTTGAACATTCTAGGCATATCCGCGGTTTACCACGATTCGGCGGCCTGCCTGGTGCAGGACGGCCACATCACGGCTGCCGCACAGGAGGAACGATTCACCCGCAAGAAGCACGATGCCGGCTTCCCGCTCCATGCGGTCCGCTACTGTCTCGCCCAGGGTGAGGTGGGTAAGGACGAGATCGACGTGGTGGTCTTCTACGACAAGCCGCTGACCAAGTTCAGCCGCATCCTGAAGACCTACTTCGCAGTGGCGCCCCACGGCCTGCGCTCCTTCCTGATGGCGCTGCCGCTCTGGATGCGTGAAAAGCTGTGGATTCCGGCCGAGATCGAGACCGCTCTGAAAAAGGCCGGTGCGGGCAATCCCGGCCGCATCCTGTTCACCGAGCACCACGAGTCCCACGCTGCCAGCGCTTTCTTCCCCAGCCCTTTTCGGCGCGCCGCGATCTTGACCATGGACGGTGTCGGCGAATGGGCCACCAGCAGCCTCGGCCGTGGTGTGGACAACCGGATCACCATGCTGGAAGAGATCCACTTCCCGCACAGTCTGGGCCTTCTCTACTCGGCTCTGACTTACTTCACCGGCTTCAAGGTCAACTCGGGCGAGTACAAGCTGATGGGTCTGGCGCCCTACGGAGAACCGAAATATGTCGACCAGATGCGCGATAACCTCATCGACATTCGGGACGACGGCAGCTTCCAGCTCAACATGGATTACTTCGGGTACCTGGATGGGCAGACCATGACCAACGCGCGCTTCGCCGAGCTGTTCGGAGGGCCGCCCCGGCAGCCGGAGACCGAAGTGACCCAGCGCGAGATGGACCTGGCGCGGTCCGTGCAGGTCGTGACCGAGGAAGTCGTGCTGAAGATGGCCGGGCACGCCCGGAAGGTGACCGGCGAAAAAAATCTCTGTCTGGCCGGCGGCGTGGCCCTGAACTGCGTGGCCAACGGCAAGCTGCTGCGCTCGGGAATGTTCGAAAACATCTGGATCCAGCCGGCTGCCGGTGATGCCGGTGGTGCGCTGGGCGGGGCCCTCTTAGCCTGGCACCAGCTGGAAGGCAAGCCTCGCGAGCCGGATGGCCAGCACGACTGCATGGCGGGGGCATACCTGGGACCGGCCTTCGACGACGACGAGGTCGCCGCCTGGCTCGATCATCGCGGCCGCCCCTACGAGCGGCTGGAGGATGACGAACTGGAAAAGCGGACGGCCGAGCTGATCCACGACCAGAAGGTGGTGGGGCTGTTCCAGGGCAGGATGGAATTCGGTCCCCGGGCCCTGGGGAATCGTTCGATCATCGGCGATGCTCGCTCGTCCAAGATGCAGTCGGTGCTGAACCTGAAGATCAAGTACCGCGAGTCCTTCCGTCCCTTCGCGCCGACCTGTCTCGAGGAAAGGATAGGTGACTTCTTCGAGATCGACTGCCCTTCCCCTTACATGTTGCTGGTCGCCCAGGTCAGGAAGGACCGCTGCCTCGAGCCGCAGGGCGAAGCGACGAGATTGTCGGTTTTCGAACGGGTCAACCAGCCCCGCAGCGATGTACCGGCCATCACACATGTGGATTACTCGGCCCGCATCCAGTCGGTGGCGGCACAGACCAATCCGCGCTATCACGGTATCATCAAGGCTTTCGAGGAGATGACAGGGTATGGTATAATCATCAACACGAGCTTCAACGTGCGCGGTGAACCCATCGTTTGCACTCCAGACGACGCCTACCGTTGCTTCATGCGCACGGAGATGGACGCACTGGTCATGGGCAACCTCGTGTTGATGAAGGAAGCGCAGCCGGAGTGGCGGGATCGGGGCGAGGACTGGCAGAAGGAGTTCCCCCTCGACTGACGGGGGCAGAGTTTACTGCCGGAGGACGGACATGAACAAAGTCGGCCATCTTGGGAAGTTGCTCGGCG
>CBDURX010000136.1:0-5976 GCA_965369485.1 uncultured bacterium
CGCGTGGCGGTAGTACCTCTCGCCCAGCGTGGCGTCGTGCTGCCGGTCGCTGAGCTCGTGCCAGGTGGGCCGGTCGCGGTCCACGAATTTCCCCACAATGATTTTGGTCTGGTAACCGATATCGATCTCGCGCGGGTCGGCGCCGTGGCGTATCTCGCTGTTGTCGTGATAGAACTTCATCAGATCGTAGCCACTGCCGAGACGGTTGCGCCGCGCGTACAACGTCGAGCAGGGCGCGATGACCTCCACGAACGAGAAGCCCGGCTTCAGCAGCGCCTCGGTCAGCGACTTGGTCAGCCTGCGCACGTGCAGCGCCGTCCAGCGAGCGATGTAGCACGCCCCGCACGCCTCCAGCAAACGCGGCAGGTTGAACGGCGGCTCGTAAGCGCCATGCGGTGTCGTCGAGGTGTTGGCCGTGGCGGGTGTTGTGGGAGCGACCTGGCCGCCGGTCATGCCGTAGATGAAATTGTTCACGCAGACGACTGTCAGGTCCATGTTGCGCCGGGCGGCGTGGATGATGTGGTTGCCGCCAATGGCCGTCAGGTCGCCGTCGCCGCTGAAGACGACCACCTTCAGGTTGCGATTGGCCAGCTTCAGACCGGTGGCGAAGGGAATGGCCCGGCCGTGGGTCGTGTGATAGGAATCGAGCTTCACGTACCCGGCCACCCGGCCGGTGCAGCCGATACCCGAGACGACGGCGAACCGTTCGTAGGGAATGGCCGAGCGGTCCACTGCGTCGGCGAAGCACTTGACCACCGTGCCGATTCCGCAGGTGGCGCACCAGATGTGGGGTAGCCGGTCGACACGCAGCAAATGCTCCAGTGGGTGCTCCATGGTCTCTTTTTTCTGGATCATTGTGCGGCCTCCTCGATCACCCGTTGGATGTCGGCGGGATCGTGCACATCGCCACCCATGTGCGGTATGAGAATGGCCGGCGCCCGGCCGGCGGCGCAACGTTCGACTTCGAGGGTGATTTGCCCGTAGTTGATCTCCGGCACCACGAACGCCTTCACCCGCTCGGCGAGAGTGCGAACGAGCTGCTCCGGGAACGGCCAGACCGTTCGCAACCGCAAGCTGCCGACCTTCAACCCCTTCTGACGCGCCCCGTCGATACCCGCGCGCGCTACCCGAGAGGTGATGCCGTAAGAGATGACGACGATCTCGGCATCGTCCAACCCGTCCTCTTCCAACAGGAATATCTCGTGGGCGTTCTTGCGAATCTTGTCACACAGCCGCCGTACCAGCTTGTCCTGCACCTCGGCGCTCATGACGGGATAACCGCGCTCGTCGTGGGTCAGACTGGTGATGTGATAGCGGTGGCCCGAGCCGGCGTGAGCCATGTCGGGGATCAGGTCCTCACCGTACTCGAAAGGTAAATACTCCCCGGGAGGTTTATCGGTCATGCGCCTTTCGGTCAGCTCGATGGTGTCGGCCTCGGGAATGACGACCTTCTCGGTCATGTGCCCGACGCACTCGTCCAGCATGACCATCACCGGTGTGCGGTACTTCTCGGCCAGATTGAAGGCGTCGATGGTCAGCGTGAAGGCTTCCTGGGGCGACTGGGGGGCTACCGCGATGATCTCGTAGTCGCCGTGGGAACCCCAACGCGCCTGCATGATGTCCGCCTGGCCGACCATGGTCGGCAAGCCGGTGGACGGCCCTCCGCGTTGTACGTTCACGATAACGCAGGGAGTCTCGAGCATGACGCCGAGGCCTATGTTCTCCATCATGAGGCTGAAGCCGGGACCCGAGGTGACCGTCATGCACTTGGCCCCACCCCAGGTGGCACCGAGAACGGCCGTGATCGACGCGATCTCGTCTTCCATCTGGATGAACGTGCCTCCCACGGTGGGAATGCGCGCCGCGAAACGCTCGACCGTTTCGGTAGACGGCGTGATGGGATACCCGGCTATGAAGTTGCAACCGGCGGCCAGGGCACCCTCGCAGCAGGCGTGGTCACCGTCGAGGTAGTGGTTGCCGGTGAGAACACGATTCCTCTCAGCTCGTGCCATCCTTCACCTCCTCCGTGGTTGCGGCCCCTTCCGTCTCTTCCGGCAAGCAGAAGATCGCAAAATCGGGACAGATCACCTCGCACAAGTCGCACTCGACGCACAGGTCCGGCTTGATCACTACCGGGTAGTGGTAGCCCTTCTTGTTGTATTCGGTGGACATTTCGAGCACGTCGCGGGGACAGAATTCCACGCAGAACTCGCATCCCTTGCAACGGTCGACTATGAGGTGGATCTCGCCCCGGGGAATCTTGATCTCGTGGACATCCAAGGGCGTTCGCCAGTAACGCATGGCCGCGTCCCCTCCCCGGTATCACCGGTTCGCGGTCCTCGAACAACCGCGAAATCGGCGGTCCATATGTGAGTGGCGCTGCACCCGTCGTGGCTAGCGGCTTCAAGTGAGTAACCGCTTCGCCCCCCGACCAAGCAGCGCCATTTCAAGTTGGTGTCACGATGAGTATAAGGCAAGGAGCAAGAGGAAACATCTACAATATTTGATATGTATTTTCAAATTCAGCTTTTATTCATCACAAAAAACTGGGTGGGTGGAGACCTCACAGCAAGGCGGGACCGGCCGGCCGGAGTGTTCGCCCCTTACACCGGCATGATCCCGCCATGGTTGCACGACGGTTCACCTTCTCGTGTCACCGCCATGCCCTGGGCGTGCTCACTTTTTACCGTCTCAATTCCGCTCGTAGCCCACCGTCGCGTAGTAGATCGCGCGGTCGTAGAAGAGCAAGACCTTGTTGTTCATCTCCAGGGCGAGCTCCGGATTCATCTCCGTTTCCAGCACACCTGAAGACTGCAGCTTGTACCAGAGAACGCGCCTCGCCACGATCAAGGCACGCACCACCTCGCAAAGCGAGAATCCTTCCCGCCGCCTCCGTGCACCCACGGCCACATAGTAGCTCTGGATGTCACCCTTGGTAAACTCGCCTGCGACCCAGCGGCCGAGCTGCTGGTACATTTTCCTGGCACGCTCGTAGACGGTTTTCTCGTCGAAGGCCTGGTAGCTCCGCGTGCGCGTCTCGTTGCGTACGATACGCATCCAGTTTTTAGTCAGATCATCGGCGTGGCGCTCGAGGAACTGCACCAGGAGCTGCTCGCGGCCCATCATCATGGGTTGACCTTCCATGGACCGTACTCCTTTCCGCAGAAAAAGTGCTCTGCGATCTATGACAACCGACTCTACGGGGGAGTAGAGCGAGGTGAGACACCAAGCCGCGCATTCTGTACAGCCGCGACCGTCGGGGCCGGATATCATTGTTCCGACAGTACCTGTTCATTTACGAGTTTAACATAAAAAATGTGTCTTGGAAATTGTGTTTCGAATCGAGTTCCGAGGACAGGCTCGGATCCCAGGCAATTCCACACCAGTGAGATTATTCAACCTATTATTATGTAATCACTTATCCCGGATTATTCACGAATGGCCGTCGCGAGGGTGAGGAAAATGCCCGCCAGAACACGACCTCGCCAGGATCGGCAAGGGAGGCGTACCCGGTGCGGTACGTTGACCGAGCCGATCCGAGAAGGCACCCTCTGGCGGGCATTTGACCAGGCGCAGTAGGCCATTTGTGAATAATCCGGGTTTAATTGCACCCGGGTACACCAGTGGAAACCACCATAACGGCGATGGTCCCACAGACCGACCAAGGAGACCACGGATGCGACGGACAACGGGGTGGTGAGGACGCGAGGGCGACCTCCAGTTCGAGATGGCGGGCTCAGTGAAGCGATACCGGTGGTTCGGGCTCGGCATCCACGCCATTGCGTGGCAACTCTTGCATCTCTTTGAAGGGGTCGGCGTCGGGATTCAGGAGCAGAGTCTGCTCCCAGAGGCGGTAGAGATCGTCGAAGGACAAGCTCTCGGTAGTGGCGATGATCTCGTCCTCAAGTATGGCAGCCAGGAAATCGGTGCGGCGGTCCCGCTCCTGTAAACTCTCGACCACCGAGACCTCCCGGAGGCGCTGGGGCGAGGAGACCCGGGGACCGGCCAGGTAGTCGAGGTAGAGATCCCAGTCACCCCGGAAGTAGCGCAGACATACCCAACTGATCTCCTGCTCCAAGGGTGAGAGCGGAGGCCATGGAGATTCGCTGTGGCGGTTGCTCAAACCGTTACGCTGGGGCTGCTTCTTTTCCTTGCTCATCTTGCCCATCAGAATAAGAGGCGGCGATCACTCTTGCAAGTACATCTCCTTCGGGATCACGACGATGCCGTCCGCAGTCACCCGGAAGAGAGCGCGGTCCTTGTCCGGATCACGCCCGATGATCATACCTTCGGGGACCTTGACGTCCTTGTCGATGATGACCCGGTGTAGTTCGGCCCGGCGCCCCACCTGAACACCGTCCATCAGGATCGACTCGCTGACCCGGCCGCAGGAGTTGACCCGCACGAAGCTGCCTAGAATCGACTGCTCCACCTTGGCGCCGGATACTATGGTGCCACCGCCGACGATGCTGTTGGTCATCTCGCCCGGCATGCTGCCGTCCTCGGTGAAACCATGTACGCTCTTGGCTGGTGGCGCCGGAGCACGCCAGGCCCGGATGGGCCACTCGCGGTCGTAGAGGTCGATGAGTGGGCGCCGCGACACCAGATCCATGGAGGCCTGGTAGTAACTGTCGAGGGTGCCGATGTCTCGCCAGTAGGCCGGCTCGTCGTTCTTGGCGTTGCGGAAGGGGAAGGCGTCCACCCGGCCCTTGGCAACCATGGCCGGGATGACGTCACGTCCGAAGTCGTGACTCGTGTCCGTCAGACGCGCGTCCTTGCACACTTCGCGCACCAGGCTCCCGGTGTCGAACAGGTAGACCCCCATGTTGACCAGGCAATGGTCGGGATCTCCCGGGATGGTGTGCGGTTCGTCCGGCTTCTCTGCGAAGCCGACCACGTGCCAGTCGTTGTCCACCTCGAGGATGCCGAATCGATGCGCCCCTTCTCGCGGCACCACCGCAGCCCCCAGACTACAGGAGGCGCCCCGGCTCAAGTGAAATGCCAGCATGGCCCCGTAATCCATCTGGTAGATGTGGTCGCCGGAGAGGATGAACACCTGCTCGGGCTTGTTTCGCTCCAGGAGGTAGATGTTGTGGTACACCGCATCAGCCGTCCCCTCGTACCACTTCGTGCCCACGCGATGCTGGGGCGGGATGCGGTAGAGAAATTCGCCAGCCTCGTAGCTGAAGATGTTCCAGCCCCTCTGCAGATGCTTGTCCAGGGAGAACGACTTGTACTGAGTGAAGACGTAGATGCGCTTCAGGCCGGAATTGATGCAGTTCGAAAGTGTGAAATCGATGATGCGATAGACACCGCCGAAAGGTACGGCGGGCTTGGAACGGTCTTTGGTCAGTGGATAAAGACGTTCCCCCTGCCCTCCCGCGAGAATGATGGTCAATGTCTTGCGAAAAGGCTGTAGACTACTCAAATGTCACCGCTCCCTTCGACCCGTACTGTGTCGTGGCCACCGGTCCGAAGGGTCAGTTCTGCACCATCTTCTCGTGCAGCAATTCCTTGACGGTCTCGATGAGCTCGGCGGTGTCTGAAGATTTCGTCACGTAGGCGTCGGCTGCCCAGGTCATGAAGTTTTCGCGGTAGCTGGAGTATGCCGTGTTGAGAACCACAGGGATGGTATTGTCACGATCCAGGATGCGTTGCAGAGCCTCCACCCCGTCCATGCCCGCCATTCTGATGTCCAGGACCACAAGATCCGGATGCATGGTGTCCACGAACTCGAGGCCCTGTTCCGCGTTCGCCGCCGTCATGGTTTCGAAACCCGCCCGCCGCAACTCCGTTTCGTAGAGCAAGCGAAGATGGGGCTCGTCATCCACGATAAGGACCCGTTTCATTTCCAACCTCCTTGTCCGGTCCTTGCGAGGATTCACTGTTCCTCAACATAACAGAACAAATGACCGCCTGCTACACCTTTTACCGCATTACCTACTGTTAGAGTTCGATTTAGGCAGAGGGAGGATG
>CBDURX010000137.1:0-5963 GCA_965369485.1 uncultured bacterium
TGAAGAAGTTGAACCGCCGCACCTTGTAGGGACAGTTGTTGGCGCAGTACCGCGTGCCGACGCAGCGGTTGTACACCATGACGTTCAAACCCTCTTCGTTGTGCAGTGTGGCCGCCACTGGACAGACCGACTCGCAAGGCGCCATCTCGCAATGAACGCAGGCCACCGGCTGCTGGCTGACCTGGGGGTCGTCGGGCTCACCCCTGTAGTAGCGGTCCAGGCGGATCCAGTGCATTTCCCGCCCTTCGAGAACCCGCTCCTTGCCGACCACCGGGATGTTGTTCTCCGCCTGACAGGCCACCACGCAGGCGTTGCAGCCGATGCAACTGTTCAGGTCGATGGTCATGCCCCACTTGTGACCACTGCTGTAATCTTTCTCGTTCCAGAGAGACTTCAGCGGTGGGTGGTGGATGCCCAGGCGGTGGGCGAAATCGGGGTACTTCTCGTAGACCGCAAGATTGGTCTCGCGGATCAGGCGGCCGACGCGGATCTCGCGTTCCGCGAAGCCATGAGTGTCGATGGCGTAATGATCCTGCGTTGAGGCCAGCTGGTAACTGCGACCGGTCTTGGTGATCTGCAGGCCGGGTCCGCCCCAGAGGGCGTCGCTGGTGCGCAGGCGGTAGGTGTCGAAGCCGACGCCGTTACCCACGCGGCCGGCATGGGTGCGGCCGTAGCCCAGATTCACGGCAAGTGTGTAGCGAGCTTGACCTGGCTGGATATAAACCGGCAGCTCAAATGTGCGGCCCTGCCAGTTCAGAGTGATGATCTCGCCGTCGGTGATGCCCAGTTCCGTGGCCGTGGCCGGGCCCAATAACGCTGCATTGTCCCAGGTCAACTTGCTCAGGGCATCGGGCAGCTCTTGCAGCCAGGCGTTGTTGGCGAAGCGGCCGTCGTAGAGTTTGCCGTCCGTGGTGAAGACCAGTTCCAGGTTGTCCGGGCTGAGAGTACTCTTCTCACCTTCTCTCCCCATGTTTCCCAGCGGCTTCAACTCGGGCACGACCTTCTGCGGCCTTTCCGCGGCGAATCCGTCGTGCAGGAACTTGCGCCACTTATTTTCGAAGACAGGGGAGTCCGTCGGCGATGCGCCGCGGCCACCTTGAAGCCGGTGGAAGGTTTCCCGGACGATCTCGTATGATTTTGCCTCAGGTGTGTCCGTGAGCAGTGAGAGGAATTCCGCCGCCGTCTTGCCGCCGTACAACGGTGCGATGAGCGGTTGCACGGCGCAGAGTGTGCCGTCGGCGGAGCGGGCATCGCCCCACGATTCCAGGACGTGAGCGCGTGGCAAATGCCAAGTGCAAGCGCGTGAGGTCTCGTCATGGAACAGGCTCAGGTGGATGCTGGTCTGCACCTTTCCCAGGGCCTGGCCGAAGTCCAGGTCGGCGGGGGCGTTGTAAACCGGGTTGCCGCCCAGGATCAGCAGACTGCCGACCCGGCCCGCCTGCATGGCCGTAGTCAGTTGCACCAGGCCGCCGGCCGCCACGGAATCGATGGCCGATCTGCCGTGGGAGCCGACCGCATCGTCTGTGTAAGTGACCGTACGGCCTACATTTCCCAGGGCGATGTTCAGGATGTGGCCCAGGGGGGTATGGGCATGGGCGGGTCCCACCACGATCAAGGAACGGCCTCGGTTCTCGAACAGGTCCCGCGCGATGGCACTGGTGACCTCGGGACGCTGGGGATGGTCGAGATCGGGGTGCAGGTTCGAGCGCCAGCCCAGTGCATCCGCCTCGGTGGGCATGGGCAGGCCGAGCTTAAGGAAGAGCTCAGCCGCCAGGCAGCGCAACGCCACGTCGATCTGGTGTGACGGGACGGCGAAGCGGTGGTCGGCCATGGCGCCGGTCACGCTCATGCCGGCCTCGAACACGTAGAGACGGTTCATGGCGCCCTGGTCGGGGTTACGGCCCTGGGCGAAGTGACGCGCGTTGCGCAAGGCGGTGGGATGATCGCGCAACAGATCAGCCGCGAAATCGACGATCACCCGCGCCTTGTCCACGTGGATCTGAGTGCGGTAAGGCTTGCCGAAGGCCAGCTCACTGCTCACCCGGTCGGCATCACGTGGCAAAGGTTCGTACTCGTACCAGTTGGCCGCGGGAAACTTGCCCAGCAACCGCTCCTTCATGCGCAGAACGCTGGGGGAGGAGGTCGCCTCGCACAGGACGGACAACCTCTTACCCCGGCCCAGGCCGCCGAAGTGCTCCTGAGCGAAGGCTGCGAAATCGTCCCAGGTGGCCTCGACCGCTTGGTTGCCGGCCTGCCGCACCACGCTCCGGCTGCGGTCGGGGTCGTACATCTCCAGCACGCAGGCCTGGGCGAAGACGTCCGTCGCTCCGAGGCTGAACGGATATTCGGGGTTGCCCTCGACCTTGATGGGCCGGCCGTCGGCGCTGGTCACCAGCACGCCGGAGGCGACGCCGGCCAGCTCCAGAGTGGTGGCGAACCGCTTCATCTCGCCGGGGTTGTAACCTTCGGGGCGGCTGGCGAAGGGAACGATCTTTTCCTCGGGCCACCGGCAACCGGCCAGGCCGGCCATGGCGATGGAGGCGGACATCAGTTGCAGGAAGCGGCGGCGGCTCAGACCGTCGCCGGGGACGTTCATCTCCGCGGGGAACTCGGCCTCGAGGTGCACGCGAAAAGCCTCGCTGTCCGCCAGCTCCTGGAGGCTGCGCCAGTAGTTCATGTCCATGGGTGCGGGATCAGTCGGGGACATCGGTTACCTTCCGCTCACCTGTGACACGTTGTGCAATCGGTCGACGGCTCGATGGCATGGTCCACGCGCAAGCGCTTGCCCAGCTCCACAGGGCTCTCTTCCGGGGTCCAGTCCATGGCGGTCAAGTGCTCGAAGGGCCGGATGTGCCGGTCAGGATCCCGGTGGCACTCCAGGCACCAGCCCATGCTCAAACGCTTCTCCTGCCTGACCACTTCCATCCTGTCCACGCGACCGTGGCATGAGACGCAGCCGATGCCGCCCCGTAGATGCGCGCTGTGGTTGAAGTAGACGAAGTCGGGCAGGTCGTGCACCCGTACCCACGGTATGGGCAGGCCGCTGGCGTGGCTCTCCTGGACCGGCAGAAGCTTTTCGCTGTCCTTGCGGATGAGCGCGTGGCAGTTCATGCAGGTCTGGGTGGGGGGGATGTTGGCGTGGGCCGACTCTTCCACGGTAGTGTGGCAGTAACGGCAGTCCATTCCCAGCTGGCCCACGTGCAGGGCATGGCTGTAGGGAACGGGCTGACGAGGCGCGTAGCCGATGGCCGAGGTCTCGGGAGCGAAGAACAGGGTGAGAAAGACGATGAAGTAGAGCAGGCCCCCTACGGCCAGAACGGCCGAGAGCTCGCGCAACCGGTTGGTCCACACGGGAAAGACGAAAGTATCTGTTTCCGGCCGGGATCCGGAAGAGAGGCCAGACTCCGTGCCCCGGCCTCTGAGGTTCTCTGCTTTATCCAGGTGGTCCTGAGCCAACCAAATCTCCCTGTGTTACAGCTTGCGGGATGAGGATGCCGTGGCTTCCGAGTCTGGCAAACACATGGTGGCGTGCAGGATGATAGCGGTGCGCTATTCGCCGAGCAATTAGTTTTGTGGTTACGGCGGAACCGTCTCGAGGAACCGGCAGCTCGTCGCCCTCACCGCCACCCCACCACCCGCGCCAGCTAGATTCGGAAAGACGTCCCGCAGCCACACGACTTGGTGGCGTTGGGATTATTGAACTTGAAGCCGCCCCCCATGAGTTTGTTGGAGAAATCGACCGTCAACCCGTTTATGTAGTCCAGCGATTCGCTGTCGCAAACGACCTTGAGGTCGTCATACTCGAAAACCTTGTCCTGGTCGGCGACCTGGTCAGCGAAATCCATGCTGTACTGAAGACCGGAACAGCCGCCGCTTTCCACGCCAAAACGGACCATGGCATCCTGCAGTCCGCTCTCGTCCATCAAGCGTTTGATCTCGAGGACTGCAGAAGCGGTCAGATTTATCATCATGTCGTCTCCCTTGGATAATTACGACAAATCTAGTCTGTATTGATAGCTGCAACCTATCCTCCTGGCAAGCGGTCCAGGTGGTAAATTTCCGGTTTTTCCCGGGACGCTCGCCAGCCATTTCCTGTGGCCGTCTCACTCTGCTTCCGGAACGCTTCCGAGGCCCTCCGCCATCCATGGCTCTCGGGCCCATCCAGATGCCCGGTCAACAGGATGGTGAGCCCGAAGACGCTGTCCTACAACGGATTGAGCGGACACAATTTCGCCGCCACAACCCATGAATAATGCAGGTTAACCGAGCCCACAACACCATCCGCTTTGTGTATCCATGTGATAAGCTGTGATCATGTAATGTCCATGCCGCCAACCTGAAGGCGGTTGCGGTCCCCACCGTCGACCCTACCTTGTCCGGATCATCGCTGGCCTTGGGCCAAAAAGATCAGTTCACAGATTATTCGGCAGCTGGGTCGCCGGCCACCCTCATCGCTGGTGTGTCCACCGCCGTTTTCTTGACAACGAAAGCCCATGGACATGAGATTTCGGAATGTCGCCCTCGCGTCCTGCGCCATCCTGTTCACCCTGGTTCTGGTAGGTATTTTCATGAACGAGAGTTCCGCCGATGCGTACCGTTCCCCGGCCGAGATCCGCCGCGAGGGCAACCGGCTGAAGAACGAGTCCTCCCTCTACCTGCAGCAGCACGCGCACAATCCCATGGACTGGTACCCCTGGGGTGCGGAGGCGCTGGCGAAGGCCAAGGCCGAGGACAAACCCATCTTCCTGTCCATCGGTTACTCGTCCTGCCACTGGTGCCACGTCATGGAGCACGAGGTATTCGAACATGATGACGTGGCCGAGTTCATGAACCAGAACTTCGTGAACATCAAGGTGGATCGCGAAGAACGTCCCGACCTGGATGCGGTCTACATGGAGGCGGTGCAGGCCATCATCGGCCGCGGTGGTTGGCCGCTCTCGGTCTTCCTGACTCCGGATCAGAAACCTTTCTTCGGCGGGACCTACCTGCCCCACGATGCTTTCCTCGATCTGGTCGGCAAGATCATCAGTGTCTTCCACGAACAGCGCCAGGAAGTACAGAAGCAGGCCGACCAGCTCGCCGAGAGAGTAGCGGCGTTGCCTCCTTTGGTGAACTTGCCCGCAGCAGGGCAGGCCACGGCGGTCTCGAGTGAGATGATCGAGAACGCCGCCTTGCAGGCCTCGGTCAACTACGACATGAAATGGGGCGGCTTCAAGGCCAAGCAGAAGTTCCCCACGCCGGTGCGGTGGCAGTTCATGTTGCACCACTACCGCAAGGGTGGCGACCGGCGATATGCCAACATGGTTCAGTTGACCCTGGAGTTCATGGCGTCGGGAGGCATACTCGACCACGTCGGGGGCGGCTTCCACCGTTACACGGTGGACAATAAATGGATCGTGCCCCACTTCGAGAAAATGCTTTACGACAACGCCCAGCTGGCCAGCCTCTACCTGGAAGCGGGTAGTCTCATGGGCCGCGATGATTTTCTGGCCGTCGGCTTGGATGCCCTCGACTTCTTGATCCGCGAGATGAGCGGAGAGGAAGGTGGGTTCTACAGCAGCTTCGACGCCGACAGCGGTGGCGAGGAAGGAACCTACTACGTCTGGACACCGGACGACCTCACCATCGCCACCAACGCCGATGACGGCCCCGTCCTGGCGGCGCTGCTCGGGGTGGAGTCTCCGGGCAACTTCGAGCACGGCACCAGCGTCTTGACCCGCCGTGCTGACGTGAAGGAAGTGGCCGGCGAGCTCGAGCGCGATCCGCAGGAAATAGCCGGGCTCTTCACGAAACACCGGGAAAATCTGCGCGCTTACCGGGCCCGGCGGGTGGCGCCCGGTCTGGACCGGAAAATCATCACCTCCTGGAACGGCTTGACCATCAGCGCCATGTCCCACGGCTACGCCGTCAGCGGTGAACAGAAGTACCGGCAAGCGGCGGAAAGGAGTGTGGCTTACTTGTGG
>CBDURX010000138.1:0-5957 GCA_965369485.1 uncultured bacterium
CATTTTTCGGTATACCTGATTTCTGGGTCCCCACGTGCAACCCAAACTCGGCCAAATCCACAACAGTGAACATCAAATCTAGCAGGACCAGGCTGGTATCACGTGATACCAGTTGTTTGGTAATGGCGCTCTTGCCGCCACTCCGTAATGAGTATGATCCGCCCCGTCGAAGACGTATTCACCCGCATTATTCATGAAGGTCCTACTGCGTACCGTGCCGGGTACACCTCCCTCGCAGATCCTTGCGAGCACGTGTACGGACAAGCATTTTCCTCTGCCTCGTAACGGACCTTCCTGAATATTGCGGGTCATACACTCCTTCAACATCCCGTCATCGGCGCTGTAATATCGAGTATCACCGCACCAAGATGACCTTCTCTGTCAAGGACTGCTGTCCCGTCTGCAGCTGCACGAAGTAGACGCCGGACGACACACTCCGTCCGTTGCTGTCCCGGCCGTCCCACGACAGGATACGCGCGCCGGCCTGGAAGGGGCCTGTGAAGAGGCGGCGCACCAGGTGCCCCCGCGCGTCGTAGATGTTCAGCGTGACGTCGGTGGCCGCCGGCAGCTCCAGCTGCATGCGGACGTGGTCGCTGGACACCGGTCCCAGGACCGCCAGCCGCGGACCCAGGATCCGTGTGTCACCCACACCGGTGATACTCTGCACCGCGAACAACCGCCTCTCACCCATCAATCCAGACTCCGTAGGGTCGGCGGCGAAGGCTCGCCAGTAATAACTTCCCTCGCTCAGGGTCGGCACACTCCACTCCGTCTGGTCCGTTCCCTCAGGGATGCCGTCGGTGAAAGCCACCAGGTTCGTGCACAGTTCGTCGCCGTAGACGCGGAAGCCGTAAGTCACCGGACCCGAGCCATCGGGGTCGTAACTGTTGGCCACCGTCAGGAGTGGTTCACTTCCCACCACTTCGCCCGATGTGGGAGCGATGAGCGCCGGCGGCGGCGGCGCTTCGTTGACCAGCTGAGAGCCGTACAGGGCGACATCGTCGATGTACCAGCCGTCCTCGGTGATCCAGGTGTCCGAAACCAGCTGGAAGCGGATCCGCACACTCTGCCCGGTATAGGCCGACAGGTCCAGGTCGACCTGGGTCCAGGCGGCAAGGTTGCCGGTGTAAGTGGCTATACTTTCCCAGGGACCGCCGTCGGCCGAGACCTGGACGTAGCCGTAGTCCCATCCGCTCTCGATTGCGTAGCGGTGCCAGAAGGTCAAGTGCACGGCGAAGTAACCGTAGTTCAGCGTGGCCGAGGTCGAGGATTCGTCCGGGTAATCACCGCTGGGCGAATCGGTCAGACAGGATGGCGGCGAGTGGAACTGCGTTGACGTCAGGCCCCAGCTCCCCGTGAAGGTCCAGGCGCTGAATGGCTGGTTGAACGCGTCGCTGAAGATGACGGCCGGCGGACCGACCAGGAAAGGAAAGTCGTACGCGTGGCTGCCGTCCTGCTGGGTCACGGTGGCCGTGCTGTGGATGATGCGCCCCACGGGACAGGCGGGGTCGACGCTCATCGGGAAGGGATCGCCCGCGAACGATAGAGTGCCGAGCGGTGTGATCGTCCCGACATCGCGGAAGGCCTCGCCCAGCTGCAGGTAGGGGTCGTCGCTGGAGAGGGTGACGGTCACGTTCTCGGCGGCGACACTTATCCCCTGGTTCTCGAGAGTGAAGGAGAGTTCGGCCTTCTCACGGGGGTCGAGACGGCCGTTGCCGTTTCCGCCCAGGACGACGGGATCGCTGGCGGCCACGAAGGCCGAGGCGACCCGCATCAGGTAGATGGCCGGCCAGATGTTCTCCTGAAACAGCTCACCGCGCCGCGACTCGGTAGGCCAGAAACCGTCGCTACCGCCGCCGATCTCGTTGGTGAATCCGAAGATCTTCGCATGCTCACCCGTGGCGCCGTAATCCCAGTCGATGGAGCCGCCGTTGACCACGTACAGCAGCTCGGGGGGCTGACCGGGGGTGTAACCGTTGAACATGGTCATCATCTGACCCATGTACTCGAATATGGCGTCGTCCGGCGTGGGGTTCTCGGTGTAGGACCAAGGATACAAGGTCAGGTTGCCGTAGGTGTGGATGCTGTTGCGGGTGACGAACTGTTGGCTGTTGATCAGACCCGTGATGGCCTGTATCTCCGGCTCGCTGCCGGGGAGAGGCCCCCGGTAAGTGTCGTCACACGGGTCGGTGCTACTGCCGGGGCCGACCCACTGGAAAGGATAGTTGCGGTTGGGATCGACACCCCAGCAGGGGCTGCCGCCGTTGTCGCGGCGGTTCTTGCGCCACATATCTCCCCAGTTATTGAACCAGAAACCGTCCGGGTTGACCACCGGCACGAAGTAGACCTCGCGTGTGTCGAGCAGGTAGGTGATCTCGGGATCGCTGCCGTAGTTCTGGGCCAAATACTCGGCGAACATGATGTCGAATTCCGAGGCCATGACTTCTCGCGCGTGATGCAGGGAATCGAACAGGATCTCGGGCCGGTCCGGTTGGTCCACATCGGGAGAGTTGGACATGCGGAAACACCAGATGTCGCGTCCCTCATGGCTCTGCCCCAGGGACCACTTCTCGCTGACAACTTGGGGGTAGAGCAGGCGCAGACTGTCCACGAAGGCCACGACCTCCTGCAAGTTGTGGTAGATGCCGAAGGAGTTGCTTTTCTCCGGACCGATGCGTGACAAGTAGTGCGCTTTCAGATCGGAGTGCACGATGTCAATCCGCGCGCCGGATGCGCGCAGATCGTCCAGCTCCTTCACCCTGGCCACGATGTCCGCGTGCACACCGGGTTTCACGTAGACGATGTCCAGGTTGGGATGGGCGCGGAGGAAAGCCTCGTCGGCGGGCGAGTCGAGCCAGTAGCGGACGAGGGCATACGTGTCGGATTGAGTCGGTGCGGCCTGAGCTGCCAGGGCAGTGGCGAGGACAGCCGTCACCAGCATGACACTCCAGGCGGTCAGTACGGTACGCCGGGCGGGGCAAGGCATGAAGAGCCTCCCTTGCGAGGTCTGGGGGAATGGCGGGACGATCCCATCGCTGCAGTGCAGGGATGCAGCCGGAGCAACTGTATAAGTATAGCATTTGGGGAGCAGAGGCTCAAATGACAGCCCCCACACCACAACAGGCACGGGGGCTGAACACGGTACAGGAGGATGTAGGCTGTCTCTTACTAGCCCATCTTGTCCACCTCGGCACAGGTCTTCTTGACGGCGTTCACGGATTTACGGAAAGCTACTTTTTCCTTGGGCGTCAGCTTTATCTCGACGATTTTCTCCACGCCGCCCTTGCCCAGGATGGCGGGCACGCCCACGAAGTAACCCTTCACGCCGTATTCACCGTCCAGGTACGTGCAGACCGGGATGATCTTCTTCTTGTCGAAGATGATGGCCTCGAGCATCTCCAGGGCCGCCCAGGCCGGGCTGACGAAAGCCGAACCACTGCCCAGCAGGCTGACGACCTCGCCGCCGGCGCCACGGGTACGCTTCTCGATGGCCTCGAGATCCTTCTTGTTGACGAACTGCTCTACCGGCAAGCCGGAGATGCGACAGGCACTGCGGATGGGCACCATGGTGTCGCCGTGGCCGCCCAGGACGACCGCCTCGACGTTCTCCACCGAGACCCCGGCAGCATCGGCCACGAAGTACTTGTAGCGGCCGGAGTCGAGGACGCCCGCCATGCCCACGATCTTCTTCTTGCTGACCTTCAACTTCTTGAACAGGCGGTAAACGATGGCGTCGAGGGGGTTGGCCACGGAAATGATGGTGGCCTTGGGGCAGAACTTCTTGATGCCGCCGGCCACGGCGTCGGTGATGGCCAGGTTTGTGGCCAACAGCTCTTCCCGGCTGGGAAAGGTGCCGTCGGGACGAACCGTACGTGGCACACCGGCCGTGTTGATGACGAAATCAGACCCCTTCAGGGAGTTGAATGTCTTGCTCGCCTGGAAATTGACGTCACGGTTTATGGTAGGCATGCCTTCGGCGATGTCCAGGCACTTGCCCTTGGCGAGGTCGGGCGGTTTGATGTCCACCAGCCCGACGTTGCGGGCGAGACGGCGCGAGACAATTTCCGCTGCGAGCACGCCTCCGATTTGGCCGCCGCCGATCAGTCCGATCTTGTTCACCATAGCCGCTCTCCTTGGCTCAGTAACGTTTTCACCGTTCACGGACCCGCCGGTTGATTTCCGGCAGATCTCACCCTTCCCAATGCCTTTGCAATGTAGTACGCAGGTCCGGGTAAAACCAGACTTTTGCCGGCTGCAAACAGGATCGACAGGGTGCTATTTGCGGGCGCGATCCTTGCAAGTTATCCAGTGCTGGTAAGGTCAGGGAATCGCTGGTAATTCCCGGTCATTCCTGCACACCGTACCAGTTGAATCCTGCAATGGGGAGCTTGAAAAGTGACTGCTGCGGCAGTCGAATCGCCGCGCTCGAGCGCGGTTGAAGGGAGGCAAGGACAGAGCCATGGGCAACTACGCAATCGCCACCGCAAAACCCGCCGCCCCGGACGACAATCTGCTCATCGCCGAGTCGCTGTGGCGCGATGCGACCCTCTGCATCCAGAAGGTAGCGTACGAGAAGGCAGGCAAGTACCTGACCGAGGCGCTGGCGCTCGTCCCCGAGCACGCCGGCTGCCTGGCATCCCTCGCCCTATGTCTGGCCGAGGGGCAACACAAGTACTTGACCGCCGAGAAGCTGGCCCGGCGCGCGAACCGCATCGCACCCCACTGCGCCCAGGGCTACCACGCCATCGGGCGCATCTACATGCTCGGCGGCAAACAGGCCCAGGCGCGCGACAACCTGCGCCGGGCCCGCCGCCTGGCTCCCCAGGACCGGCGTATCAGGATCGATCTGAAGGAACTCGAGTTGCAGCGACTACGCGCCGTCCAGGCGAAGTTGAGTCGAGGTTCGGTGATATCCAGTGTCAAGAGAGTCCGGAATTTCCTGATTCGCGACCGCCACCTGGTCCTGATGACTTGTTTGATGCTGACGACCGCCGTCTGGATCTCACTGGCATGGTATGGGCGGAATGTCCTGGATCGCGAGCTTACCTTGGCGGAGCTGGAGAGCCATCGGACGCACCAGGCATTCGCCCACGTTTTTCAGTAGGGTCAGTTGCGGCACGACTGAAGCGTGAAATGTATGCAGGCCGGTGCAGCAGGGGCGCCGGCATCCCGGCCGGCGGTTGTGAAACCGCCGGCCTTTTTAAGGTCCGAAACCGGGTGATTCATTTGCCCGGATGGATCGTTAACCTTCTGCAGCGGAAGCCGTAGCGAACACGCCGCCGATGGTGATCCGGGACCAGTCCTCGAAGGTTCCCCCATCCGGACCCGCGCCAGGATCGATCAGGGCCGGGAGGTCCCGGACCGCCAGCCAGCGGGCCTGGTGCGGCTCGGCCTGGCGGCTGACCAGTTGCAGGATCTCCTCGTCGCTCCCCGGGTGATCATCCAGTTCGATGGGGAAAACGACCCCGAAGTGGACGCTGGAGACATCTTCCTGGTCGGAGTTGATATAGCCCATCGGGCGCATCTCGTCGCCGCCCAGATCCAGGCCGGTTTCTTCCGTTAGCTCGCGCATGGCGGCCGCCCGGACCAGGCCGATGGTTGCCACTTCCTGGTTCGTACGATCCAGCGGTTCGATGTGCCCGCCGAAGCCGATCGACCACAGTCCACCGAGCCGGGCTTCGGAGTGCTTCAGGCGGCGCTGGTAGGCGAGCAGCCGCGCTTCTTGGCCGCGGCCGCGCTGTAAGATCATGTAGGGGATGATCTGTTTGTAGTGGGAATTTTGCTCCATGAAGTCGCGCTCGGCGAAGAAGAGGTGCGGCGCCAGCGCTTCCAGATCGACGCTGTCCGGCGGCAAGAACCCGCTGGGGCTGAGGCGGGGGAAAAGATGCTTACGCTCGACGACCAGTATGATGCGCACGTGAGACTCCTTCGTGAATAATCCGGCTACTGCCTATCCG
>CBDURX010000139.1:0-5934 GCA_965369485.1 uncultured bacterium
CTGCGTTTCCAGCTGACCTGTGGTCTCCATGCGCACCAGGTAACTGCCCGAGGAAACGGTGCGTCCCGAGGCATCCTTGCCGTCCCAGGGCACTGCGTGAGTTCCGCCGGCGACGAGCTCTTCTGCCAGCAACCGCACCAAGTGACCTGACATGTCGTACAGAGCAATCCGGACGTGTTGCGCCCGGTCAAGGCTGAAGGCGATGTCAGTGTGCGGGTTGAAGGGGTTGGGGTGGGCGCCCAGCAGCCGGGTTTCCGGGTCCGGCATCTCGACGTTGACGGTCTGGCTGCCCAGCTGGGTCCAGTCCTGGCCGGCAGGCAGGTGAAAGAGCGTGTAAGTAGCACTGCCGCCCTGCACCTGCTCGTCCCGGGCCGCGTACGACCCGTTGCCATCGGCCTGAAACGGCACTTCCCACGTGGTGCCGCCCTGGCGCGCCACCAGGCGGAACTCGCCGGGGTCGCCGTCGGTATGAACCGCCCAGGCAATGGTCACCGCGCCGGGAACGGGCTGCACGTCGAAACTGGACAGGAACACGGGGACCACGGTGGGCACGGAGATGACGAAACCGCCCTCCAGGACCACGCGGTCACTGTCTGCCGCGTGCCGTACAAGTTCGGCCAGATCACTTGCGGACAGGCCGGCCTCCTCGCCCACCGTGGGTACGTCACTTTCGGACCCACGGGCGAGAATTCCGCGCTTGGCAACCATGCCCGTGATGTTGATGTCGGCGGTGAAGTAGATATTCACCACACCACCCATGCGGTCGCTCATGGTCAAACTGCTAATGCCGGTGAAGGCGTCGACCACCGCACCGTCGTCAGGGATCATATCGCCGTCGATGTCGACAGGATCACCCTCCTTCAACAGCAGTATGTCTTCGATGTAGAGCGCCTCGACATTGCCTTCGACTGTATCGATGTCCCAGATGAAAGCGACATCGCCGTCCTCGTTGAGAAAGGCGCCTTCGATGCTGCCCGAGACCACGAAACCATCGAGGGTCATGCCCTCGCGGTAGGTGATGATCCCGTCGATGGCGACGAACTCGTCGTTGGCAGTATTTCCGTCCGTGTCGCCGGTGAACATGTACATGCCCGACTCGGTGATGCCAGTGTAATCGAAGTTGTCCCAGTTCTCACCGGGCATCCCGTTGGCCTCCGGAGGTATGGGCGAGCCCTCGCTGATGGGTTGACCGGCAACCATCAGCACGCTGCCATCACTCACCAGGTGGTTGTCGTTGGTGCTCAATCCCGTGTCGGTTCTCACCTCGGCAATGTAATGACTCCCGAGCTCCGAGAAGCGGTAGTCGAAACTGACAGTGCTGGCGGTGTGCAGCGGATCGGGCAGACCAACCACGAAGTCGCCACCCAGCAACAGCGGTGTAGCCGCAGTGCTGTAAAAAAGTCCCCGGTTGTCGGTGGCTCCGCCCTGGGTGTCGGTGATGCCACCGACCCAGTGCGGTATCCCATCCGCCGTGGTGCCCGGCCGGCTGCCGAAGCTCCACCAGAAGCCTGGATCGTGGGGATAGGGCTCCTCTTCGATGGCCACGACCAGGTCGTCGAGCCAGACGCCGTCCAGGCCACTGGAACCGGTTTCGTTGTTGGTTGAAATGGCGCTGTACGAGGACAATCCGGCATCGTTGATCCCGAAGAAGCTCTCGAAGGAAGACTGTGTGTAGATTCCATAGGTGCCCTCGGTCCACATCACCGCACCGGCGCCGCCAGCGGGGTTACCCCAAACATGGCTGATGGTGGCGACACTGTCTGAACTGTTGATGGTGAAGGCGTAGCCTCCTGCGTGGTTGACTGCGGAGTTGTTGATACTCGCTACGGTCTCGCCCGGGGCTCCGGGCAACTGGTCTCCCTCCAACACGAGCAGGGTCGCAACCTGACCGTAAGCCGGTATGATCGCCATGGACACGATCAGGCAGGACACGACCACACATGAAAGACTCAGTTTTCGCTTCATGATGATCCCCCTTGCGATTTCGATGAGATGGCAAGTAAATCTGATGTAGGCGGCCAGATTATAGCACAATGCACTACCCAAGGGGCGATTTGGCTCGCCAGAGGGCACCTGCGCGAGTATTCTAGTCTCAACCTGGAGGCTGCCCCGATGAACAGTGCCTCTCGCGCCCATGGTGCATTCCCGTTGACGCCTCTCTTCACGGCGTTCATCTGCTTGATTCCCCTGCTCGCCGCCGCCGCTCCTTCCGAGGACGAAGCCATGCCCCTTGACGAACTGGTCCCGGACTGCGTCGACGCCTGGGAGAAGGACGGCGAGGATGGTCTCTACGACCGGAATACCATCTTCAAGTACATGGACGGCGCCGGCGAAGTGTACCTCTCATTCGCGTTCCGTCAGCTCCTCGTACGCCAGTTTGCCAGGAAAGGCGAGGCTGGCCTCACCGTCGAGCTGTACGACATGGGCCGGCCGGCCGAGGCGTACGGCATCTTCACGCGCAACATCACGGGAGACAACGTGGGCGTGGGGCAGGGTTCGGAGTACCGCTCCGGCTACCTGGTTTTCTGGCAGGATAGGTACTTCGCGACCGTCTACACACAGCAGGAGACTGCACCGTCGCGGCAGGCCGTTTTCGAACTGAGCCGACAGATCGCCGCACGCATCCCGTGCGAGGGATCCCTGCCGGACCTCGTGAGGCTGCTACCGGCGGCGGATCTCATCACCGGCTCCATCCACTACTTTCACAAGCACACCGATCTGAACCAGCACTACTTCCTGGCCGACGACAACATCCTGGCGCTGGACCTGGAGTCAGAAGTCGTGCTGGCAAACTATGCGGGGGCAGAAGACCTCGTATTCCTCATGATCGTTCGCTACCCCGGGCACGATCGCGCCGCAGCGGCCTACGAGAACTATGTCACGTACTTCATGCCGGAGGCGAAGAAGAGCGGTATCACACAGGTCGAGGACGGCTACTGGACGGCAGCCGCCAGATCGGGAGAGTACATCGTGGCCGTTTACGACGCGCCGTCCCACCAACGCGCAGCGCAACTGCTGGCGGCGGCCAGGCAGCGGGTGGAGAACCGGGATTGACTTCAAATGCCAAATAACAAGAATTACAGGATCCTGACGCGCCGCGACTTCCTGCGCGGCACCACTTACGGCGCCGCCGGCGTCGCCCTGGGATTACCCGTTGCGGCCAAGGCGTTGGCAGATCTGACCGAGGAAACCGTGCGGACCGCTAAGACTGCCCGCGTTGTCCTGGTGCGGCATCCTGATGCCATTGATGCCGCAGGCCGCACCAACGGACCGATCCTCACCAGGATGCTGGACGACGCCGTGACCGCTCTCTTCGGCAACGACAATCCTGCCGACGCCTGGCGCGAGATCCTGCAGCCCGACGACATCCTGGGCATCAAGTCCAACGTCTGGTCCAATCTGCCCACTCCCCCCGAGCTGGAAGAGGCCATCGTGCGCCGCGCCCGAGAAGTGGGTCTCGCGGCAGAGAACATCTCCGTCGATGACCGCGGCGTGCTGGACGATCCGGTGTTCCAGCGAGCCACGGCGTTGATCAACGCGCGGCCTCTGCGCAGTCATCACTGGTCCGGCATCGGCGGCTGCCTGAAGAACTACATCATGTTCGTGCGCGAGCCGCAACTGTGGCACGACGACTCCTGCGCCGACCTGGGCGGTCTGTGGAAGCTGCCCATCTGCCAGGGAAAGACACGCCTGAACGTTCTGGTGGTCATCAAACCGCAGTTCTACGGCATCGGCCCCCACCATTTCGACCCTGCGCATGTCTGGCCCTACAAGGGGCTGCTGGTGGGCACGGACCCCGTGGCGCTGGACACGTTAGGGGTGAAGTTGCTGGCAGAGAAACGAAAACAATTCTTCGCGCGCCCCCCGCGCGGCGGCACCAGCACCAAGCACGTCGTCTTGGCCGACACGCGGCACGGCGTGGGGGTGGCGGACCTGGAGAGGATCGAGCTGGTCAGGCTGGGCTGGCTGCAGGATGCCCTCATTTGACGGTTCACGCACCCTGGCTAACCCTCCTTGCGATAGCAACACGGCAAGTCCGGCCTGGCTGACCAACCAGCCTGACCAGCGGGCAGAGTTTCGTGCACGCCGATCACCAGGATGCCGCCCGGCAGCAGGGCACGCCCGAAATGTTGCAGCACCTCCTGCTGCAAATCCTCCGCGAAATAGGTGAACGCGAGGTTGCGGCACAGGACGAGGTGGTAAGACCCGGCAATGGCTTCGGATCTGATGTCGTTGTATGCGAATTCAACTTTCTGCTGGTAGTCCGGGTGCAGGCGGAATTTCTCTCCCTCCGCGTTGAATGCCATCTCTCTCCATTCAGACGGCAGATCCTTCAAGACACTCGCGGAATACACGGCTCGTTCGGCGCGTGCGAGCAGGTCGTGATCCACATCCGTGGCCACGATGCGATAATCAAGCGCTGAAAATTGTTTACGCAGGGAAAGCTCCCACATCATCGCCAGCGTGTACGGCTCCTCCCCCGAGGCGCATCCGACGCACCAGCAGGAGAGTACAGTCTGCTCCACAGTCCCAGTTGTGCCGGCCAGTGCGGTCCGGGCCAGCTCGGGCAGGACTTGCCGTTCCAGGTGCGCGAAGATCTGCTTGTCGCGGTAAAAGCGGGAGATTGTGATGCGACACATGCGGTCAAAAAGATTCCACTCGGCGGGATGTTCTACGAGGTAGGAGCGGTAACCAGCTACGGACGGCAGTTGCAACTCCCGGATGCGGCGGCCGACCCGCTTGCAAACCTGCCGGCGCACCTTGCGGAATCCCGGCCACCGCATCCTCAGGTGTGGCAGGGCCCACTGCAGGAACTGCACGCACTCGCTGTCCTTCACGATTCATACTCCCGGCGCACCTGGTTGGCGAGGCGCATGATGACCAGACGGCACCGGGCCAGAGATGGGTGAGAGCGGGCTGCCGACCACTCACTTCAGCAAGTGCTTCTGCCAATGATCCTTGCGGCTCCGTTGCAGGAACGGCATGATGGCCAGCCGGCCGGTGCGGCCGATGCTCCTCTCGAGGTACTTCAGCTCCGCCAGTTTCTCAGGCACGTCCGGTCCCGGTTGCGCGTCGAAACCTTCCTTGCGCATCAACAGGATACCCTTGGCCTGAATGGCCAGCTCCACCTGGATGCGCAGGAAGCAAAACATGTCCGCCACCACCTCCGGTGGAAATCGCTCTCGCAGAGAGACCAGGTAGGCTCCGACCCTTGTCGTGGAGACCTTGCCCGCATTGATGATGGCGAGCATCTCGGCGTCCGTGTCGAAGCCCAAGCCCAGCCACCGTTCGAGGGACTTCTCGCTCTGCTGGTACACGGCCAGCGTGATCAACGGCACGCCGAGGACCAGGCCGACGGCTGTCATCACAGGTGAGATGAAGAAGTGGTTGTAGGCGGAGTGCAAGAGGATGGCCAGGCCCAGGCCCGGCAGCAGATTACGCAACCGAATGTTCCCGTCTCGTTCACACCACTGCTGGAAAACGACCCCGAAGATGGCCGTGGTGCTGCCGTGCATCAGAGCGGTCCCGCATCCTCGCAGGACCCAGGTGAACAGCTTGGCCTCGGGAATCAGGCTCAGGTAGAAGATGTTCTCCAGGATGCCGAAACCGGCGCCGGCGGCGAAGCCGTAGATGGCGGCGTCCACCATGAAGCCGATGTGTTTGCGACGGATCAGAAACACCAGGTAAGCCGCCTTTGCACTCTCTTCGGTGAACGGGGCCACGTACCGGGAAAAGCTCGCCAACTGTAGCTGGGTCAGGTCCATCAGAAAGGCATTGAGGTACTTGCAACCGAGTAGCGCCACACAGCCCGCCAGGACGGCCAGCACGACCGACCGCAGCTTGACCAGCTTGTAGCTGTCCATGATGACCAGAGCGACCAGGTAAACGAGAACCGGTGACAGTCCGAAGAGGCCTTTGGCAAGGATGTCGATC
>CBDURX010000140.1:0-5891 GCA_965369485.1 uncultured bacterium
CAGCCGGGAGTCGTCTTCCGCGTGTCGCATACCGCCGCGCCAGTGCCGGCGACCCTTGAACCGGACCCTGCCGTGAACAATCTCCCCGTCATCACTGCATTCCTCGGCACGTTCATCATCGTGCTGGCCGTCGTGCGCGCACTCCTGTACCGGCAGAACCGGTTGGCAGGGCTGTTCCGCTGCCTCGGCCACTTCGAGGTCATGGTGATCGCCCTATTGCTCGGCGGTCTGGTGCTGCTGGGCTGCTTGCAGATCGTCCTGCGCAACGTCTTCCACAGCGGCATTCTGTGGGCCGATCCCCTGATGCGACACATCGTCCTGTGGCTGGGCTGTCTCGGGGCGGTCCTGGCCACAACACGCCTCCGCCATATCAACATCGACGTGTTCACGTGGCTGCTTCCCTCATCGCTCAGACCTTACCGGCGCGCGGTCGTCTACAGTGCCACCGCCGTGGCTACTTTCGTCCTCGGCGTGGCGGCGTTGCGGTTGGTCGTGGATGAGCGTGCCTTCGGCGATGTGGCCTTCGGTGTGTTCCAGACGTGGACGCTGCAGAGTGTGCTGCCGTTCGCGTTCTTCATGATCTCGTACCGTAGCCTCGTCAACCTGCTGACCGGGCAGGAAGCCCGGCCGACGGACGGTTCCATGGAGGCGCTCCCGAAGTGATCGCCTTGCTCGTCATCCTGCTCATTCTCCTGGCGCTGTTCGGCATGCCGCTCTTCGCCGTGCTGGGCTCCATAGCCCTGGTGCTGTTCAGCCAGGCCGAGATCGACATCTCGTCGGTGGCGGTCTCCATGTACACCCTGGCCGGCTCGCCACTCCTGGTGGCGATTCCTCTGTTCACCTTCGCCGGGTACCTGTTTGCCCACAGCAACGCGCCCGATCGGCTGGTCAAGCTGTCACGCGCGCTCTTTCCCGGCGGCCTGGCCGTGGTGGCGTTGATCTCGTGCGCCATCTTCACTGCGTTCACCGGCGCCTCCGGCGTCACCATCATCGCCATGGGCGGCCTGCTGCTTCCCGCCCTGGTCCAGGACGGCTACGACAGGCGGTTCAACCTGGGGCTGCTGACGGCCTCGGGAAGTCTGGGCCTGCTCTTCCCGCCCAGCCTGCCGCTGATCATCTACGGCTACGTGGCAGCCGTAAGCATCGACAAGCTGTTTCTGGCGGGCCTGTTGCCGGGGATCTTTCTCGTGGTGGTGCTGTCGATCTTCGGTCTCTGGCGTGGCCGCAAGGACGGCGTGGTGCGCGAGCGGATGTCGCTGGGCAACATCATCGCGGCCTTGCGGGGTGCGGGGTGGGAAGTACCGCTACCAGTGCTGGTACTGGGCGGGATCTACAGCGGCATCATCACGGTGATGGAGGCGGCGGCACTGACCGCCTTCTACGCCATCCTCGTCGAGGTGTTCATCTACCGCGACGTCCCGCTGCGCAGTTTGCCGGGGATCGTGGCCGAGAGCATGACGCTGGTGGGCGGGATCCTCGTCATCCTCATGTGCGCGCTGGGGCTGACCAACTACCTGATCGACGCCGAGATTCCCATGGAGCTGCTCGAATGGATGCAGCAGTACATTTCGAGCAAGTACACGTTCCTGCTGCTGTTGAACGTGTTTTTGCTGGTCGTCGGTTGCCTGATGGACATCTTTTCGGCCCTGATCGTCGTGGTGCCGCTGATCGTGCCGGTGGCCCTGGGCTTCGGCGTGGACCCGGTCCACCTCGGCATCATCTTCCTGACGAACCTCGAGATAGGCTACCTCACACCACCGGTGGGGTTGAACCTCTTCATCTCCTCCTATCGGTTCAACGAGTCGGTGATATCGCTGTACGCGGCGACCATCCCGTTCCTGCTGCTGCTCCTGGCGGCGCTGCTGGTGATCACCTACATCCCCGCCATCAGCCTGTTCCTGGTGCGGCTCGTGGGGGGGTGAAAAGGTAAGGCATGTTCGGTCACCCCAAGGGCCTGAGTACACTTTTCTTCACCGAATTCTGGGAGCGGTTCAGCTTCTACGGTATCCGGGCGATCCTGGTGCTCTACATGACGGCGAGTCCCGCACTGGGTGGGCTCGGCTTCTCCATCGCCAAGGCCACCAGTATCTACGGCTGGTACCTGATGCTGGTGTACCTGACCGCCTTGCCGGGAGGCATCCTCGCCGACCGGGTCCTGGGCCAACGCCGGGCCGTGATGCTGGGGGGCATGATCATCGCCCTGGGCAACTTCACCCTGGTCGTGCACAGCATTCCCTCGTTCTACCTGGGTTTGGCCTTGATCACTATCGGCACGGGCCTGCTGAAACCCAACGTCAGCACCATGGTCGGCAGCCTCTATACGCAGGACGACCCGCGTCGGGACAGCGGCTTCACCATCTTCTACATGGGAATCAACCTGGGCGCATTCCTGGCTCCGTTGCTGGTGGGTTATGTCGCCCAGAGCAGTGGTTTTCTGGCTGCGGTCCACTCCCTGGGCATCAACCTGACAGCGGGCTGGAACTGGGCCTTCGGTCTGGCCGGGTTCGGCATGATCTTCGGCCTGTTTCAGTTCAAGATCAGCGGTGACAAGCTGCTGGGCGAGATCGGCAAGCTGCCCAGCCGGATCCGCCTGGGCGCGGACCGGGAGCAGACCGTGGACCAGGAGCCCTTCACTCCCGCGGAGAAAAAACGGTTGCTGGTGATCGCCATCCTGTTCTTCTTCACCATGCTTTTCTGGAGCGCTTTCGAGCAGGCCGGCTCCAGCCTGAACCTGTTCGCCCGGGATTTCACCCACAACACCATCCTCGGTTTCGATTACCCCTCCAGCTGGTTCCAGTCGGTGGGCGCTTTGCTCATCATCCTGCTCGCGCCCCTCTTCTCCTGGCTCTGGATCAAGCTGGCCTCCCTCGGGCGTGAGCCATCCGGTCCCACCAAGTTCGCCCTGGGCCTGCTCGGCGTGGGGCTGGGCTTCCTCGTCCTGGTATTCGCCGTCCAGGCGTCCGGGCCGGAGGGCCACAGGGTCAGCCCGGCTTGGCTGTTCAGCGTTTTTCTGCTGCACACCCTGGGCGAGCTATGCCTCAGCCCCGTGGGGTTGAGCCTGATGACCAAGCTCGCCCCGAGGCGGATCGCCTCCTTCGTCATGGGGATATGGTTCACCGCCGCGGCTCTGGGCAACGGACTCGGCGGCTGGGTGGCGGGATTCTACGACACCGCAGGCGGAGGCTCGCTGCAGACCCTCTTCGGCGGCGTGGCCATTTACACCCTGGCGGCGGCCTTGCTTCTCGCCCTCCTGGTCAAACCCATCAAGAGATTGATGAAAGAGGTGTGAGGCCAGGCACCCGTACCACTCTCCAAATAGCACTTGTTTGCGCCCGTATTGGCCCGTACGCTGGCACGGACCAATGTGACTCATAAACGAACCGTGGCTCTAAGGGAGGAAGTCTGATGATGAAGACGCCGACCCGTATTTCCTGGCCACTTTTCTGCGCCCTCTGGCTTGGCTTGGTTGTGTCCGCGAACACTGCGGCCCTGGCCCAGGTCGATGTCATCCGTGAAGTTCCCTGCTGCGATCGGGAGGGGACGGCGGGAGTCGTTTGGGCGGGAAATGACACCCTCATGACCTTCGAGCGGCTGGCGGCCCACTGCGGGCCGATCCTCTGGTTCTCTCCCGACGAGCCGTTGCTGGATCACGTGAAAAATCCCCTGGACATCAACATGCCCGAGGCATTTCCCTTCGAAGAGCCCGCCGACTCTCCGGTGGTCTACTATCGGGTGCGTACCCTCATCAAGGCCGAAGAGGGTGTGGCTTATTACCCCGACGCCCACGACCGCAACGACACCGTGATCGACCTGAGTCAGATCAGCGGCATCGATCTCGACTTCTTCTTCTACTATCCCTATGAGGAAGGTTTGGGCGGTCACATTCACGATGTCGAGGCGGTGGAGATGAAGCTGGCCGTCTTCCGGCAGCCCAATTGCGGCGAGTGCCGGTACGGTATCTCGATCCAGAAAGTGATAGGCAAGGCCCACGGCATTCTCTGGTACGACAACACGCTGGAAGTGGACAAGTACACTCGTTTCCCCCTGACCATCCTGGTCGAGGAAGGCAAGCATGCCAGTTGCACCGACAAGAACGGGGACGGTTACTACACACCGGGCTACGATGTGAACAAGCGCATAAACGACGCGTGGGGCGTGCGGGACGTGATGCGTACGGGCGCCCTGTTTTCCGGCGCCTTCGAATCCTGGTTCGCCAAGGTGCGCGTGCCCAAGGACCGGGTGTACCCGCCGCTCCCCCTGGACAGCAACATGCGAGAGGATCACCTGGTCAACGGAGAATATGCGCCGGGGCAACCCGTATATGAGCTGCGGCCCTATCCGCGGGTGGCGGCAGCGGAAGATTATCCAGACCATAGGATTATTCATTTCGTCGACAAGGGCTACGACGACTGGCCGGAGGAGATCTCGGACACGGGCCTGAAGGATCTGGGGCGCTGGCTGGAAGAGGAGAACTTCATCAAGTCGCTCTCCATCGCGTATCGCTACGACGGTCAGAGCGGTATTTCCTTCGTGTTCCCCCTCCTCATCCTCAAGAACGTCCAAGACCCCGTCGGCGGAGGTTGGATCGTCAACAGGATTTATCTGAAGGATCACCACCTGCGCGATTTCAGCTGGAACGTCTTGTACACTTCGTCCGCCTCGCGGTGGATCGACGGCTACTTCGCCCTCGGCTGGGAGTGGGACAACGACGGTCAATCGACTACGTCCCACTTCACGACCGAGACCGGTATCAAATTCCGGGGTAACCTTTCGAAATCGCCGGTGAGATTTCTGTCCAAGCTGGGGACCGATTTCTGGGGTCTGCGCATAGGAATGCGGACCTGGGGCTTCGACAACTTCGACCTGATCGGATACGTCATCGAGATCGGGGCGGGTACATTCTAGACCGGATTATGCAAACTGAAGAAAACCAGCCAGCCGAGGATGGTAAACAAGGAGGCCGCGGTCGTGGCGATGATGATGGCTCCCGCCAGCTGCACGTGGCCATCCATCTCGCGTACCATGATGTAGCTGACCACCGCCGTGGGTGAGGCCATCAGGAGGACGGGGATCTCCAGGTCAAGACCGACGAAGCCCAAGCTCCGCAGGCCGAAGTAGACCAGCGCGGGGTAGACGATCAGCTTGACCAGGGCCGTGCCGGCCGCCGCCGGCACCTCGGAGCGGAGCTGGCTGAAGTCCAGTCCCGCACCCACCGTGAGCAAGGCCAGCGGCGCCGCCGTACGGCCTACCAGGGCGAGAGATCGGTCCAGGCTGACGGGCAGGTCGACTCCGAGCGCCGCCAACAGGATCCCACCGCTACAGCCCAGGATCAGGGGGTTTCTGAGCACCTTCAGGGCGGTGCCGGCCCACACCTGCGGGTCATGGGCGCTGGCTTGCTGGTGGGGCAACGTGAGCAGCAGCACGGCCAGCAGGTTGTAGAACACGACCATGACAGCAATCAGTACGGCGGCCGTGGCCACGGCCGTCTCCCCGTAAGCGTTGATGATGACAGGCAGGCCTACGAAGACCATGTTGCTGCGGTGGCTACCCTGGGCCAGGACGCCGCGGCGCGAGGGCGCGCACCGCGCCGTCGCGATGTAGACCATGAACGCCACCAGCAACGTGACACCGGCCACCAGCAAAAGCGTCGGTATGCTCACACTCTCACCGAGGGAGGTTCGCGAGATGCTGCGGAAGAGCAGGGCGGGGGCGGCGACGTAGAACACCAGCTTGGACAGGGCCGTGTTGGTCGGCTCGCGTAGAAACCCTGCCAGCCGGAGCAGAAACCCCAGCCCGATCACCAGGAACACGGGCAGCACGACATCAAGGAGGTCCATGAGGGGAAAGGTGGGCCGGTCGCGTGGGTCTGTCTAGGAAAACGGTCGGCGTGA